>NZ_JBLZMW010000015.1:0-141538 GCF_048553275.1 Pacificoceanicola niger | reverse complement strand
CGCGGGATGGAGCAGCCCGGTAGCTCGTCAGGCTCATAACCTGAAGGTCGTAGGTTCAAATCCTACTCCCGCAACCAAATCTACAGAACAGGCCGCACCCAACCGGGTAGCGGCCTTTTTGATCTCCGCAAAGCTCAAAAATCCAAACATATCGTAATCCGCTCCGGGAGGCGTTTTTGCATTGTGCGAAACAATACCCATACCTTTCCTTCTGTCACGAACAGGCAAAGCGTCGCGACAGAAGACAGTCGAAGAAGCAATCTTGGACCAGATTCCGGGCGCCACGTTCCGGACCGGATCGAAACGCCGTAACATGCTCCAGATGCGCCTTTCGCAACGGCGGCCAAGTGTTTCCTCCAGATCACCAATCGCCTGGTCATTCGGACGTGAGGGCGAGCGGACGATTCACGCCCGTCATACAACTCTTGATCGACCAACCGTGTTTGACCCATATTGACGATGGCCAGTGCAAACGTCTGTTTGAAGACCTCAACAAAAAGACGCTGGTGGGACAGGCGGTCAGGCCACGATGTGCGGATGGCGCGTTCAAACGACCCAAAGGAATTTTCAATGAGACACTTTATTACGGTGAGCATGATATCCGCCTTGGCGGTTTGGGTGGAAGCATCCTGTGCTGAAGCGCAGGCGCTGTCGGGAAGCGATCTGACCCTTTCGGGCAGAATCACGCAGAACGGGGCATCAAGCAACTTTTTCGACAGCGGTATGTCTTCGTTCAATGGGAGCGCGTGTTTCGGCAACAGCTGCACGAACAGCGAATCGAACGGGCTCGGCAATCCGCCATTGAAACTGAAGTGGACGACCGCGGCGATCATTTTTGAGGACACGAGCACGTCGTCTTTTGCAGACCGGGATTGGCGGATCGGCGCGGAGGGAGCCGCTGGGTCCGAAAAGTTCGTGATTGTCGACGAAGGGACGGATTGGACTGACGATGCGGAGGTCACACCGTTCACCATCGAAGGGGGGGCCCCGAGTGCTGCGTTCTGGCTCAAAGATACGGGCCGGGTCGGATTTGGCACATCTCTTCCGCAGAACAGTTTGCACTTTGTGGGATCCGACAGCCCCGGGATCATGCTTGAGCAAGCGGGTGGACTCGGAAACCAGCGCTGGGAAGTGATCGGGAACGAAACCAGTCTTTTCGTTCGGGACTCCGATTCTGATACGATTCCTTTCATAATTGATGACAGAGCGCCGGATGACGCGTTGGTCGTGGAAGATACCGGCGACATAGGCGTTGGCACTGGCAATCCCACCGTGCCGTTTCACGTCGTGCGCAGCGATGGCACAGCGCAAATAACCGTACAGAACTCGGCAGGCAGCCCCGCGGGTGTTCGCGAGATGTTCAGTATGGTGAACAACGGCGGCTCCTATTTCACATTGGCCAACACCGCTGCCATGTCCGAGTGGTATTTCGTACACGAAAACAATTCTCCCAACCGCTTTTTGATTAACCATTCCGACGGAGGCGTGCAAATGGCCCTATCGCGGACTGGCGATATGACGATCCTTGGAAACCTTTTTACTGCGGGGTCCTGTTCGGCAGGCTGTGACCGGGTCTTTGACGCGGATTACCCTCTGCCCAGCATTCCCGAGCAAGCCGCCATGATGCGAGAATACAAACACCTTCCCAATGTTGGTCCAACGCCGGAGAACGGCCCCTTCAATCTTACCGCAATGACAGGCGGGATGCTGAATGAGCTTGAGAAGGCACATCTCTATATTGCTGATTTGCATGACGAAAGTGCGGGTCTGCGGGCTGAGCTGGCCGAGGAGCGCGCGCGCAATGCGGAGCAGGATGCGCGCCTGGCCCGGCTTGAGGCTCTTTTGGATGCCGTTGTGCGGGCTGCTGACTGAAGCGGCTGATCCGGATTATGCAGATAAAGCCCAGGGTTGAAGCGCCTTGGCGCAGGTCGTCTGTAGACCGGCGGCAACAGCGGCCGGATGACGGGCGCGCTCTCTGGACTCCGCACAGGTTATGGGCCATGCAAGATGCATGACGCAGCGGCCATCAGGCCTTAAGAACGGGACCGAAGACCATGGCAGACGGAACATTCGCAGTATTGATGCTCATTCTTGGTCTGACGGACATGAGCCGCAATTATTGTGGCACCGAGGTTGGCTGTTTGGGGCGGACCGAGACCACCCCGCATTTCGCGATTTCCGCTGGTAGTGTTCTGGAACGCCGCGCGGGCGAAGCTTCGGAGGTCTATCTTCGCTACGATCTCGGTCACAAGCGCGGTCCTTTTGGACATGCCGTCGGTCTGTCGGTGGGGGAGCATGGCGAAACCTGGTTTGGTTTTGGCCAGACCTACAAGATTCAGCCGCAGGGCAGCCCGCTCTACGCCGAACTCCACGCCATGCCGGGCCTCTATTTTGATAACGGTGGGTTTGACCTCGGCGGTCCGATCGAATTCCGCTCGGGTCTTGAACTTGGCTATGAGAACCGGAAGGGCTGGCGGTTTGGGTTGAGCTATGACCACCGCTCGAACGCCGGGATTTACGACAACAACCCCGGCATCGAGACGGTCCAGTTTCGCGTCAGCGTCCCGACGCGCTAAACGCGATCGTCGGTTCGCGTTGCGACCCATGGCCCGGATCCCTCCGAGCGCGGCTCGATCCGGGCCATAAACATTAACGAATTATTAGTTTTTTGTGGATTTTGAACGCGGCGGCGGGCAATAGTTCTGAATAAAGGTCATCATCGTTAGCGTTTTTCAGGTGCGCGTTTGGTTTGTCTTGAATGACCGTATCAAGCCGAGGCAGGAGCAGACCGATGGCAAACAGAAAAA
The DNA here is from genome assembly GCF_048553275.1 of Pacificoceanicola niger. Lineage (NCBI taxonomy): Bacteria > Pseudomonadati > Pseudomonadota > Alphaproteobacteria > Rhodobacterales > Roseobacteraceae > Pacificoceanicola > Pacificoceanicola niger. The sequence goes on along the minus strand of NZ_JBLZMW010000015.1, from coordinate 138,731 downwards.
GTAAAATCATGGTTGTCGGTGTCGGACTTGCGGCGGCAGTGCTGGCCCTGCCTGCGTCGGCCCTGGTCACCGCGCCTGCCGAGGCCTCGATTTCTCCCAAGGCAAGCTTTTCTTCTTCTGTGTTCGATATAAAGGTCGAATTCGAAGGTGGTCTGACAACGAGCCAGAAAGCGGTCTTTTCCGCCGCGGAATTTTTCTGGGAGACCATGATCACCGGCTATCAAATCGCGTTCACGGCTGATGGCACCAATCTTTACACCGGCCCGACCATCAAAGCCAAAGGCGCGGCAGGTGACGGGATCGGGGGCGTTCTGGCGTCTGCCGGACCAAACACTGCCTACAACGTGTCGGACGGAACGCTGTCGTATGCTTATGTCAACACCGGTACGATGACTTTCGACACGAACGACCTTCCCGGCATGGAAGCCAGCGGGACGTTTCTGGACGTGATCGTGCATGAAATGGGGCATGTTCTTGGGTTTGGTACGCTGTGGAACACCAACAGTCTCGCCGGCTTTTCGGGAACGCAGAGCGTCTATACCAATGGATCGGGGCAATACACCGGGGCCTATGGCCTGGCCGCGTATAATGCGGAATTCGGATTGTCCGCCACGTCGGTCCCGGTTGAGCTGGACTATGGTCCGGGAACGGCAAACGGACATTGGGACGAGGCCAATTTCGTCGGTGGTTCGCGAGATATCATGACAGGAATCATCAACAGCGTGTCCGGGACAAAGGCGGATGCCCCCTTCGCGGCGTCGACGCTGTCCGCTACCACAATCGCGAGCTTTGCTGACCTTGGTTATACCACCACCATAACGCATGGCATCGCGCCGGTGCCGCTTCCGGCTGGCATGCTGCTGAGCCTGACGGCGCTGGCCGGTCTGGCGGGTGTTTCGCGGCGCAAGACACGGGCCGCTTGAGCGCCCTTTACACATTTGTCCTGAAAGCCGCATTGGGTTTTGCCCCCGTTGCGGCTTTTGCCTCTGGTGATTGCAACTTGCCACCGGCTGAACCGGTCACGGACGTGCTTGGCCTGACTGTCGCCTATGGAGAGAGCGCAGGAGACCGCCGATTGCTGCGCATCCTGTCCAATGGTCAGATCTTTGTGCCGCTCTATGATGCCATGCTTGAAACGCAGATATCGCGCGAGGCGCTTCAGGCACTGATCGACTGGATGGTGCAAGAGCAAGGGTTCCTCTCTCTGTCATGGACGACGATCAAGGCAGACCTTCGGCGGCCGCCGCCCGGCGCAAACGGGGCGTTGCCGATCCCGCCCCATGAAGATGGGCTTGGCAGTTTCATAACTCTGACTGTCCCCGATTGCAGTCACAGCGTGGTGGTGCGCGACAGCGCAATGATCAGCACCGGACGCCCGGATGTCGAGGCACTCCAACGATTCCGTGCGATTGAATTGCGGCTCCTTGAGATCGTGACACGGCTGCAAACCCGCTGACGCTTGACAGCCCGGCGCCCCTGCGGCACCTCTTGGGCGAGGAAGATGCCATGAAAATCTGTGCGCTGACGATGGTTTACCGCGACTACTGGGCGCTGTCCCGGTGGTACACACATCATGCGGCGCAGCTTGGCGCCGAAAACCTGTTCGTCGTCGCGCACGGGGCAGATCCCGAGATCGCAAAGCGTTGCCCCGGCGCTTCGGTCATCACCATTCCGCGCGACGGCTTTGCCTTTTTCGACCGCAGCCGCGCGGCGCTGCTCAACGGGTTTCATGCCGGCCTTTGCGAAAGCTTTGATTGGGTGATCCGCACTGATGCCGATGAGCTGATCTGCTTCGACCCGGATCGTTACGCGTCGCTGACGGAGGCTATTGCCGCCAATGCTGATGCCCCGGTGCTCACCGCGCTTGGGTTCGATGTGGTCGAGGTTGAGGGTGCGGCGCCACTGACCGATGCGCCCGTGCTCTCCGAGCGTCGCAACATTGCCTTTTCCGGCCATTATTCCAAAGCGATAGCGGCGCGGCGCCCGATGGATTTCCTGTTGCACGGCGTGCGCGTGGCCCCGCGGCGGCTTGAGACCTTTCCCTTTGTCATGCCGCGCGGGCTGTACCTTGCACATCTCAAATACGCCAATTCATCGGTGCTGGACGCGGGAAACGCGGTGCGCATGGCCGTCGGCGGTGCCGAAGAGCCGGGAGTGCCGGGCTCCGGCTGGAAAGAGGCGGCCGCCGATGCGCGGTCCTTCCACGATACCTTTTCCGCCAAGAAATTCCTGCCGTGGGATGAGGCGGAAGCGGGCGCATACGCCACGCTTTCGGTCAAGCCGGCACGCTTGGAAAAGGGGTGTATCGTCAAGACACGCGCCCTGAAACTGCCGTACCGCACGGAATTGCCGCCGCGTTTCGGCGCGCAGGGCTGAGGCTCTACGGCAAGAGCGGCTCGCCCCACGATTTCCTTGTTACCGACTTCCCGGCCGGTTTGCAGTCTGATCATGGCGCGGGCGTTTGCGCAAAAGGGGCGCGCGGCCTCTTCACAAGAAATCCTGGCACAGATGCGCTGTTCGCCGGCCCCTGATCGGGTTCGCGGCGAGGTTGCCGGTGCGGATGCCCTGGCTGATCAAAGGGATCAGCCAGGGCCATCGTTTCGATCCAATCCCGTCTAATCAGCCTCCAGCAGGGCGCGAAGCCGTTGCCGCGCGCGCGCCAGCCGCGACATGATTGTCCCCTCGGGAACGCCGAAATGCTGCGCCAGCTCGCAGGGCCTGGTCTCTCCCTCCAGAACACGGCGGAGCAGTGCCCGGTCCGCCTCTGGCAAGCTGTCGATGGCTCGCGACACTTCCGTCAGAAGACAAGCCGCTTCCGCATCGGGCACCGACCTCTCCGGCAGATCCTCCAGCGGGACCTGTCGACGCCCCTGCGCATGGCGATGCTGTGAGGCATGGCGCAGGGCCGTCATCATATAGGGCAGGGGCGCATCTACCTGCGCCCCGGCCTCCCGGCGTTCAAGGAAGCGCAAGAGCACCTCCTGCACCAGATCCTCTCCGTTGGCCCCCGTGTGGCCAAGCCGTGCCGCGCGGGCACGCAATCGGGTCAAGGTTTCCTGTTCCATGGCGCGCAGAGTGCGCCGCGAAAAAATCCCCGACCAGACGGGGCCTTTCCGCCTATGCCGCGCCACGGCGCTTTTTGGGCGGGGCGCCGCGCACGCCGGGCGGGTGCATGGGCAATCCACCGCCCGTGTCGCAAGCGCTCGGGACGCAGATGCGCGCTCGGCTCTCATACCCTTTGCACGGGGGCAAAACCCCGCGATGCAAACCATAACCAAGGAGAGAAAACCATGACCCACGCACCGCTCAAGGCCCTTGCCGTGATTGCCCTGTTGCCCGCCGCAATGGCCCAAGCGCAGGATTCCATGTCTCTGGACACCAGCGGCGACGGCCTTGTGTCGATCGAAGAGATGCAGGCCGTGCACAGCGACATCAGCACCGAGCAGTTTCTCGAAATGGACTCCGATGGCGATGGTCTTCTGAACGCGGACGAACTCGCCGCCGCGAGCGAAGCCGGCCTTTTGCCCACATCCGAGGGATAAACCCCTCCTGCCGCCTCCGGAGTGATCCCCGCCGGGGGCGGCGTTTCAATGCGCGATGTAGCGGTCTCGCCGATGGTTGATCGTGATGATCACATTCAGGATCACCGCCCCAAGCAGGGACCAGGCCACCGTCAGCCAATCGAACAGAAAAAGCGCCCCCACGAAGACACATAAATCAAAGGCCAATTGCGTGTTGCCCGCCGCGATTCCGCGTTGATCCTGCAGCCAGAGCGCGACGATCCCGACTCCGCCCAGCGACGCGCCATGCCGGAACAAAGAGAGCAGGCCGACCCCCGCCAGCAATCCAAAGAGACTCGCCCCAAGGATCGGATGCACCGGTTGCACGGTCAAAACCAGCGGCAGGCTTTCCGCAATTGATGACATCAGTGCCACCGCAACAAAGTTCTTGATGGCAAACTGCCAGCCAAGCTGCCGCACGGCGAGCACGTAGAACGGCAGGTTCAGAACGAAAAATACCGCCCCAAACGGCCATCCGGTGGGGTAGGAGACGATCAGGGCAAGGCCGGCGATCTGCCCGGTGATCAACTCGCTGGCGCGCAGAAACTGGATCGACAGGGCGACCAGGGTCGCACCGATCAATATGCCCTGGACGTCTTCCCAGGGGGTATGGCTGTCGGGTTTGGGGCGCGCGAGCAGGATCATGGCGCCAGCATTCCGCCGCAGCGCCGGGCATGGCAAGCGGTTGACGGGATCCTGCCGCGCGCGCACACCGCTTTGCCTGCAAATTCAGCACATCGACAAGGGGGCGGGGCAGGGTGCCCCCGGCGCCCCCAAGGCCTCAGCCGTTCAGCGCCTTGTTCAGATTGGTATCGACCTTTTCGAGAAAGCCCATGGTGGTCAACCAGCTCTGATCTGGTCCGACCAGCAGCGCCAGATCCTTTGTCATGTGCCCCGATTCCACCGTCTCGACCACCACGCGCTCCAGCGTCTCGGCAAAGGCCCGCAGCGCGACGTTTTCATCGAGCTTGGCCCGATGCTTCAGCCCACCGGTCCAGGCATAGATCGACGCGATCGAGTTGGTCGACGTGGCTTCGCCCTTCTGATGCTGGCGATAGTGGCGCGTGACCGTGCCATGGGCGGCTTCGGCCTCCACAATCTTGCCATCGGGGGTCATCAGCTGGCTGGCCATCATACCCAGTGAGCCAAATCCCTGCGCCACGGTGTCGGATTGCACATCGCCGTCGTAGTTCTTGCAGGCCCAGACGAACTTGCCGTTCCACTTCAGCGCGCAGGCCACCATGTCATCAATCAGACGGTGCTCGTACCAGATGCCTGCCTCTTTGAATTTATTAGCAAATTCAGCCTCGTAGATCTCTTCGAACAGATCCTTGAAACGCCCGTCATAGGCCTTGAGGATGGTGTTCTTGGTCGAAAGATAGACCGGCCAGCCGATATTCAGACCGTAGTTCAACGAGGCGCGGGCGAAATCGCGGATCGAGGCATCAAGGTTGTACATGCCCATGAAGACACCGGCATCCGGCGCATCATAAACCTCGCGTTCGATCACCGTGCCATCCTCGCCTTCGAATTTCATCGTCAGCTTACCCTTGCCGGGAAAGGTGAAATCCGTTGCTTTGTACTGATCGCCAAAGGCATGACGCCCCACCACAATCGGGTCGGTCCAGCCGGGCACCAGGCGCGGTACGTTGCGGCAGATGATCGGCTGACGAAACACGACCCCGCCGAGGATGTTCCGGATCGTGCCGTTCGGACTGCGCCACATCTTCTTGAGGCCGAATTCCTCGACCCGCGCTTCGTCCGGTGTGATCGTTGCGCATTTGACCGCAACACCGACCTCTTTGGTTTTTTCCGCGGCGTCGATCGTGATCTGATCTTCCGTCCGATCGCGCTCCTCTATGCCCAGATCGTAATACAGCAGGTCGATGTCCAAATAGGGCTCGATCAGCTTTTTCTTGATAAAATCCCACATGATGCGGGTCATTTCATCACCGTCCATTTCGACTATCGGATTGTCGACCTTGATTTTCGTCATCGCCTGTTCCTCTGGGTGGCTGGCAGTCTGTCGCCGGTCTATCGCATTTCCTGGCAAGTCTCAATTTTGTATGCACCGGTATACCGATGAGCGTCGCTTTTTAAGTAATAGCTCTGAATCCTGAAGCTGAAGCTAACGGTTTCGAAACATCGTCGGTCCTATACAGCCTCGCATGAGACATGTTCGAGAAGATGCATTGGATTTGGCTATGGGGCTGGCCGCGCTGCTTTTGGCGGGGTTCTGGGCCGTTCAGGGCGTCTTTGGACCATTTGTCAGCAGTGCGGGTACGCCCGTTCTGATCATTGCGGCGCCTTGGGGACCCGGGGCCGCGCGTCTGGCTGAACTGGGTGGCGGGCAATTGATCGGGCCAACTCAAGCCCCGTTCGGCGCTCTTGCCACCTTTGAAGACCCGGATCCGAGGGAGCGATTAATGCGCCTTGGCGCCTGGGCGGTGAGGGACGGGCAGCGTCTCGCGGCGTTCTGTGGAGAAGAAAAAACATGAGCAGTCACGAAAATCGTTCGTCCAAGACGAACACTGGCAAAGCGGTCCTTGGCCTTGCCTTCATCATGGTGGTCATCCAGATCCTGTCGGATGCCCTGATCGAGGAGCGGAGTTACCTCGACAGCGTTGCAACGGCGGTACTTGCGGCAATCGCAACCCTCGCTCTGCGGCGTCAATCCCGGTTTTCGCCGGACATCGTGGCGATTTGCCTGATCGGTCAGGTTATCGTCATGACCGCATCTTTCCGTGGCCACGCCTGGCAGATCGACACACATATGGTGTATTTCGTCATGCTGGCCGGGATCTCCACCATGGGCAGCATTCGCGCGATGCTTGTCGGCGCCGGCGTGACTGCGGCCCATCACCTGGGATTGACCGTGTTCATGCCCGCCATGGTTTACCCGTCTGCGGACCTGAGTGAAAACCTGATGCGGACGGCGCTCCACGGCACGCTTGTCGTCTTTGAAACCGGCGTGCTGGCCATCTCGATGCTCCGTGACAACCGCATGGTCACCCAGATCACCAACCAATCGGAATCGCTCGCGGATCAATCGCATCGCGCGGAGATTGCCGAAAGCAAAGCGCGCACCATGATGGCGGAAGCAGAGCAGGCCATTGTGATCCTGCGGGCCAATCTGCACAGACTGTCAGAGCGCAGCCTCGATTGCCGGATCGTCGACGATATTCCCGAAGCGTTCGAAGACCTGCGCTCGGATTTCAATCTTGCGGTCGAACAGCTTGACACCACGTTGGGCAAGGCACTCGACATGGCCCAGAGCTTTGACTGCGAAGCGCGGCTGTTGGCCGACCTGATCAAGAGCCTGGAAATGGACACGCAGTCGCAGGCGACCGGCCTCGGCACTCAATCGGAGCAAGTCGAAAAGCTCAGCGCGCGTCTTGGCGAAGCCGCCGCACATGCCAAGCGGGCGGCGGAACGGGTCGCCACGGCCCGGAACGAGGCGGACCAGGGCGGCGAGATCACCAAACAGGCGGTCGCGGCCATGGAGCGGATCGAGAAAAGCTCGGGCGAGGTCGGCAATATTATGGACCTCATCGACGACATTGCGTTCCAGACGAACTTGCTTGCCCTCAACGCCGGTGTCGAAGCCGCCCGCGCGGGCACCTCTGGCCGTGGATTTGCCGTTGTGGCGGGCGAGGTGCAGGCCCTGTCACAACGGACCGCCGAAGCGGCGCGCGGCGTGAAGGAGCTGATTTCCAGTTCCGAAGAAGAGGTCGCGTCGGGTGCCCGGCTTGTCCATGATGCGGGCAACCGTCTTTCGATGATCGTGCAGCACGTCAATGAAGTGAACACTCTGATCGAAGAGATTCAGGTGGACGCCGACAACCGGGCCGAGGAGATGGCCAGCCTGTCGCAGCAGATGTCAGGCTTGGATTCCGAAGCTCAAAAGATCATTGGCCAAAGCGCGGAAATGGCAAGCTCGGGATTGCGCCTGCGCAGCCATGCGGCGGAACTCTCAGATCTGATGAAAGAGTTCGAGGTTTCCAGCCTGAGCATGGGCCAGCCAAAAGCCAAACAGGTCTGAACACCCAAAAACGAAAGGATATCTGCCGTGTCAAACGGCAGATATCGCGGTTTCAGCCCGGTTCAGACGCCGCATCGCAATCAGCGCTCCAAGGACCTGCAGCAAAATCCCGATTGCCACGGGCAGGGGCGTACCATCGAACATCAAGCTCACCGGAACGGCCAAAAGCACAGCGCCCACTGTCGCAAGGGCGCCGATGACCGATGCGGCGAGGCCCGCGATATGGCCCATCGGCTCCATTGCCAAAGCGTTGAGATTGCCCAAGGTCAGACCCGCTTGAAAGAAGACCCCGGTTTGCCAGACGACAAATCCATAAAACAGCGCATCGCCCGAAACGCCGACCGCAATGAGAACGAGTATCCCGCCAGTCAGCAGCACCTGAACGCTGAGCATGACCGTCACAAGCAGCCGCATCCCGAGCCGCATCACGAGCGCGGCGTTCAGAAAACTCGCGGAACTCGCCGCGATGGCGATACCACCAAACCAAAGCGGAAAACTCTCGGCCCGGCCAAAAAAGCCGTCATAGATAGGCTGAACCGTCGAGATCATCGAAAACAGGATGCCAAAGCAGAAAGCCTGCGCAATGATGGACATGCGCACGATGGGATGGGTCAGCAACTCGGACAGAGCCGCGCGAAGCTTTCCGACCTCAAAATCGGTCCGCCGCTCAACCGGCAGGGTTTCGGGGAGCCGAACCCCGAGCCAACCTGTAACGATCAGGCTGAATACGGCAAAGGCGAGGAACACCGCGTGCCATCCGCCAATCGCAACAAGCTGGCTGCCGATCAATGGCGCAATCGCCGGGACCAGCGTGAACACGATCATCACGAAGGACATGATCTGCGCCATGCCGCGCCCGGCATATAGATCCCGCACAATGGCCAATGCGACAACGCGGGGACCGGCCGCGCCCAGCCCCTGCAGGAATCGTGCCACCAGCAGAAATTCGAGATTATGAGCCCAAAGCGCTGCTGCGGCAGAGGCCATATAGAGCCCCGCTCCCGCAATCAGGACAGGTTTTCGTCCGAACGCGTCGGATAATGGTCCGGTGAACAACGTACCGACGCCCATCCCAAGTACAAACATCGTTACAACCAACTGTGCCCGGTTTGGCGCATCGGGTGAAAACTCCTCGACGAGCTGTGGCAACGCGGGCAACATTGCGTCAATCGCAAATGCGATGGTTGCTATTATCATCGCGATAATCGCGATGAATTCGCCCTTACTCGGGAAATTGGCCATGTCGTCCTCGGGAATTCGTAGAATTGACCGGCAGGTCCCGGCTATGGTGCCCCGTTTACACCCGGCAGACTGAAAAAGGAAAGGTTCGTAAATGCACAAATGGGAGGCCGCTACAGCGCAGATATATCACGGCGCGCAGTGGACCCACGTCTGAACGTTTTCAGGATTTGGCGCGCTGCCCGTTTTGGTGGCCGTCTCGTCTTCGCCCGCTCGCGCGATCAGCCATGCGGTGTGTCCCTCACGTTTGAGCCTGGCACATAATCCGGATTTCTGAATGGCGACGGCAACATCATGAGGTTGACCAGGCCCTTACCTTCAGTGAGGAAATATCTGTCGAGCCGTATTCAGCCCTTGACCCTGCGAACAAAGATGTTCTGCAAGGAACGATCAACAGGTGCGGGCAATTCCGCGTCACGAGCCTGACGCAGTTCATGTCTCCGCTTGGGCCTCACCGGCCAGAAGTTCCTGGATGACTTGGTTCCAAAGCTCTGGCGACTGCGCGCCCGGCACCGCGTGTTGTTGTCCGACGATGAAGGTCGGGACAGAATTCACGCCCATACCGCGGGCGGCCGCATCGCGTTCGACGATTTCGCGGCGATCCTCATCGGTGGCCAAGAGACGAAGCACCAAGGCAGCGTCCATGCCGCAGCTGTCGGCAATATCGGCAAGAACTTCGGCTTCGCCAATGTCGCGGCCATCGACGAAATAAGCGCGGAACAGCGCAGAAACCACGGCCGTCTGCATGCCTTCGACCTCGGCCCAATGGATCAGGCGATGCGCGTCAACGGTCGATGGAGTCGTCTTGATCGCGTCAAGGTTGATCTTCAACCCGGCCTTTTCTGCGTGTTGCGTCACCGGCAAGTAGGCGTCAACTGCACCTTGCTGCCCGCCGAACTTGGTTTCGAGATAACTCCGCCGGTCCATGCCCTCGCTTGGCATATCCGGGTTCAGCATGAACGGCAGCCAGCGCACCCGAAACGGATGCATGGGATTGGCCTCCAGCGCCCTGTCGAGATTGGCCTTGCCGATATAGCACCAAGGGCAAATCGGGTCAGAGAAAATATCAAGCTGGATCATGGGCACCTCTTTCATGACCTCGCTATAGCCAATACCGACAGGAATGGCGAGGGCGTCAGAAGCGGTCTTTCAACCTCTGGCGTTGCAGTTTTCCGTTCGGATTGCGCGGCAAGGCCTCCACATGGATATAGGCGCGGGGCTGTTTGTAGCGGGCGAGACGTTCCGCGGCAGCGGCCTTGAGCGCGTCCTCATCGAGCGGCTCGGGGCTGCAGTAAAACGCGGCGATCACCGTGACGCCCTCCTTGACCTGCACGTCGGTCACCGCGATGTCCTGCACGCCGGGCAGATCGGCCAGGGCCGCCTCGACCTCCAGTGGCGAGACGCGATAGCCACCCGCATTCATCATGTCGTCCGCCCGTCCGAGATAACGGATCTGGCCATCGTCCTCCATCACCCCTTTGTCGCCGCTCAGAAACCAGTCGCCCGCGAACTTGCCTGCGGTTGCTTCCGGCGCGCCCACATAGCCGATCATCAGTCCCGGATCACTGCGATGCACTGCGATCACCCCTTCGGTGCCGATTGGGACGGGGGTGCCGGTCTCGTCAACCAGCGCGATGTGGCGACCGTTTTGCGGCGTGCCCAAGGTGCCGTGCCTGAAAGGGCGGCTTGGCGCCGAAGAGATGAAGGTCGAGCATTCGGACATACCATAGGCTTCGAAAATGGCGCCGCCTGTGGCCGCGCGCCAGGCCTCGCGGACCGTATCGGGCAGCTTCTCGCCCGCGGCCAATCCGTGTCGCAGCTTCGGAAGGGGTGCCATGGGGAACTTCAGGATCTGCCGGTAAACACCCGGGGCGGCTGCGAAAATCGTGGCATCATTGCGTTTGAGCAGGAGGCCGAGCTGTGCCGGATCGGTGCCTGCGGCGGGGATCAACGCGGTTGCTCCCAGGGTCCAGGGGTCCATGAGGCCGGTCCCCAGGGTGAAGGTCCAGTTGAACGCGCCCGCATGCAACAAGCGATCGGTTGAGCGCAAGGCGTACCAGCCGTCGATCATCATCTGCCGGGCCCAGATCGCGCGATGCGCATGGCCAACGGCGCGCGGCGTCCCTGATGTGCCGGAGGTGTAGACAATATAGGCCAGCCGCTCGGGGTCGCCGAGGGCATAGGCAGCGGGCGGCAACCCGTGCCAGGCTTCGTAAATCTGCGGACCAAAGATCGGAACATCGGTCTCGGGACAGGGGACGCCATCGCCGCGCAGGATGGCTTTCGGGGTCAAATGGTCGATGATTTTGGTCACTTCGCGCGCGGTCAGCTGCGAGGAGGTCGGAACGGGCACGATTCCGGCGGCAATTGCGCCGAGATAGGCTATCGGAAAATCAACGGTATTGCCCAGCCGCATCAGAAGGACATCGCCCGGTTTCAGCCCGGCGTCCAAAAGCCCTGTCGCCGTACCACGCACGGCCGCGATCAACCGGGCATAGGACCATCGCTCCGCCCCCGTGGGATGAACAATCGCAAGCGCGATCTTGTCCGGCGTTTCAGCGCCTGCAGCCAGCACATGCGCTGCCAGGTTGAAGGGCTTGGGGCAGGGGGCAAAGTCCCCCTCATGAAAGAGAGATATCATGCCGTCGAGGCTTAGGGCCGCACGCCCGCGCTTGCAAGGGCGCGGACCGCACCCTATAGCACATGGTCATGACGAAAGACCCCAAATCCCTGATCCGGATCGCACGTGACACGGGCCACGAACACGGTGGTGAACCGCTTGACCTCGGTCAACGGGTGCGCGAGCTGCGCAAGGAAAAGGCATGGACGCTGGAACAGGCGGCCCGGCAGGCCGGGCTCGCCCGCTCGACCCTGTCGAAGATCGAAAACGGTCAGATGTCACCGACTTATGACGCGCTGAAAAAGCTGGCCGTGGGTCTGGAGATTTCCGTCCCACAGCTTTTTACGCCGCCACAGCAGGAAAAAGTCAATGGCCGCATGACCGTAACCCGGGACGGCGAGGGGCAAAGCCAGGCCACCGCCACCTATGAACATGAATTGCTGGCCGAGACCCTCACCCGCAAGAAAATGCTGCCCTACCGCGCCCGCGTGCGGGCTCGATCAATGGAAGAATTCGACGGTTGGGTGCGGCACGACGGCGAAGAGTTTCTCTATGTGCTCACCGGCGTAATTCGGCTTTATACCGAATTTTACGAACCGGTCGAAATGAAGCGTGGCGACAGTGCGTATTACGACAGCACCATGGGCCACAACGTCATTTCGGTGAGCGAGGAGGATGCGAATATCCTCTGGGTCACGTCGCTGACCTGACGCCGGGCTTCAGCGGCTGGCGACCTGTGCCACATGCGCGCTCAACCGTTCGAGACCGAGAAAGTCCTGCAACTCCTCATGTGCTTCGAGCATGGTCAGATCATGCCGCTCTGCCAGATGGCGGCTGAGCCGGGTCTGATCGGGGGCAAAATCGGCCACCGCGCTTTCGTCCAGATGGGGAAATCGGCTCCGCAATCGCGCCAGAACGTCAGGCTTCAGCAGTTGGGGCTCGGACTCTACCATTTACGCGTCTCCTTCTCGCATTGGACCATGCTGAGACGGAATCCTGAAAAAAAGATGAAGGCCGCAGCGGGGACCACGGCCTTCTCATTCAGGTTTTCAGAAAATCAGCGTTCCGGCAGCAGCCCCCGCGGCGAGAACCGCAACACCAGCAGCAGGATCACGCCCATGGTCAGCAGCCGCAAGTGTTGGGCGCTGTCCTGCAGATGCGCCTTGATCGCAGAGCCATCGGTCATGCCGGAGGTGATCGTGGCCATCAACCATTGCCCCATCGGCTCCACCTGCACCCAGAGGAACCAGATCAGGAAACCGCCCAGCACGGCGCCGAGGTTGTTGCCCGAGCCGCCAACGATCACCATCACCCAGATCAGGAAGGTATAGCGCAGCGGCTGATAGCTCGACGGGGTCAACTGCCCGTCCAGCGTGGTCATCATGGCCCCCGCAATGCCGCAAATGGCACTGCCGAGGATGAAGACCTGCAAATGGCGGAAGGTCACGTCCTTGCCCATCGCCCGCGCCGAGGTCTCGTTGTCGCGGATCGCCCGCATCATCCGGCCCCAGGGGCTGTTGAGCGCCAACTGCGCCAGCACCAGCAATACGATCAGCACCACCGCAAACAGCAGCGAATAGCCCAACTTTACATAAAGCGTCGACGCCGTCGTCGGATCGAGACCAAAGCCCGCCGCACTCTCCACGAAACCGGGATCGTTCTGCAGATCCACCTCGTAGGGCACGGGGCGGGGCAGGCCGATGACGTTCTTCACGCCGCGCGCCAGCCAGTCCTCGTTTTTCATCACCGCAATGACGATCTCGGCGATGCCCAGCGTCGCAATCGCGAGGTAATCGGACCGCAGCCCCAGCGCCGTCTTCCCGATGATCCAGGCGGCTCCCGCCGCCAGCAGCCCGCCGACCGGCCAGGCCATCAGCACCGGAAGGCCAAGCCCGCCAAGGTTGCCCTGCAGCGCCGGGTTGATCGCCTCGATCGCCTCGACGCCGGGGTCGAGCATCCATCGGAACACGAAAAAGCCGACAAGCAGCACCGCCGCCGTGATCCAGCCATTCCTGACCTTGGTCCAGGTCATCACCGCCGCGACAACCGTGGCCGCCCCCAGGGCCAGCGCCGCCAGGACGCGAACGCCGCCCGCGCTCCACGCCTCGGGCACCGGCGCTGTCGAGGTCAGCACGACACCCAGCCCACCGAGCGCCACAAAGCCCATGACGCCCACGTTGAACAGCCCCGCGATGCCCCACTGCAGGTTCACGCCAAGCGCCATCACCGCGCTCACCAACCCCATGTTCAGGATCAGCAGCGCCGCGTTCCAGCTCTGCACAACGCCGGTTCCGACGATCAGCACCGCCACGAGGGCAAACAGCAAAACCGTCCGCATCTTACACCGCCTTCCCTTTGAATAGCCCGGTGGGCTTGAACAGCAGCACGATCACGAGGATCACGAAGCTGACCGCAAATTTGTAGTCCGTCGACATCAGCTGCACGAGCCCGTCCGGCTCAAGGCTCTCGGGCAGGGCATGGCCCAGCACCTTCTTCCACGCATAGGTGATCCCGACCTCGCTGAACGCGATGACAAAGCCGCCCGCGATGGCGCCGAGCGGAGAGCCAAGCCCGCCCACGATGGCGGCCGCAAAGATCGGCAGCAGGAGCTGGAAATAGGTGAACGGTTTGTACGACTTATCAAGCCCGTACAGCACGCCCGCGATGGTCACCAGCGCCGCCACGATCACCCATGTGACGCGCTCGACCTTTTCGGGGTTTATGCCGGAGAGCAGCGCGAGATCCTCATTGTCGGAATAGGCCCGCATGGATTTTCCGGTGCGTGTGCGGTTGAGGAACCAGAAGAGCAGGGCAACGACGATCACCGCGACCACCACGGTCAAGCCTTGGGTCGTGCGGATGGCCAGACCCTCCTCCAGACCGCTCCATTCCTTGAAATCCCGCGCCGAGATCAGGAACCGCTCGCCATCGGCAAAGCGTTGATCGTCGGGGCCAAGAATGATCCGCGTGATACCGTTGTAGATGAACATCACGCCGAGCGAGACCATGACGAGGATCACCGGCTTTACCTTTTGCGCCCTGTAGAAGCGATAAACCACCCGGTCCGTCGCCAGCACCAGAACCGCGGTCGCCGCAATCCCGAAGGGCACGGCAAGAAGGGCGGTCGGCAATGGGCCGAGGTTGACGCCCCAGCTCTGGAACAGCCATGTGAACAGGATCACCACCATGGTGCCAAAGGCCATGGTGTCGCCATGGGCAAAGTTGGAGAACCGCAGGATGCCATAGATCAGCGTCACCCCGAGCGCCCCAAGCGCCAGTTGGCTGCCATAGGCGATCGCCGGGATCAGCACGAAGTTGGAAAGCGCCACAAGGGCGTTTAGAAGATCCATCAGTCGATCCCTTCGCAATGACCGGGCCATGTCTGCCCGGATGGGTCTTCGGAATAAAGCGCCGCGCCGTCAGCCCGGATCGTCAGCAACCGCGCGCGGCCATCCGCCGTCTGCAGCCAGAAACCGCGCGTCTCGCCGCTCATGATCGGCTCGGCCTCGAACGACGTCTCGCCAAAACGGACCTGCGTCACTCTGCGGCGCGGCGGATCACCCCGGTCCAGCGGTGGCGCAAACTGGTCCGCATCGATGGTGAAGCGGATCTCTGTGTTATCACAGCGGCGCTCATCACAGGGGCTCTGCAGCATGCAGCGCCAGGTTTCTGCCGCCATGGGAAGCGGTGCCAGCAGCAGCGCGGGCAGAGCCGCTGCCGTGCCGTTGCGACCAAGGACAGCCGCGATTCCGCGCATCATTCCGCCCCCACACATTGGCCGAGGTAGGAGACCATCACCGGACCATCAGAATAATGCACCGTGTAACGCGCCGCCCCATCCGGCGCGACGGTCAGCATATGCCGCGCGTCGAACCCGCCACCGGACAGCACGTAGGCCCCGGCATCGCGCGCGCCCATCATGAAGACATCGCCCGCGTCCGAAGCAATCACCGCTTCCATCATCAGCGTGCCCTGGTCGAGACCGCCGCCATGACCATCCAGCAGGAAGCCAAAACCGCTGTCCTGGCAGCCCTCCGCCTCATAGCACTCGGTCGCAAAGGCACAATTCAGCGCCACGTCCGCCTGCACCGGCGCAGTTTCCACGGTCATCTGCGGCAGCGCGCCGTCCTCGTGCACATCGCCGGGATCGTCTTCGATGATGTCATCCGTGATGGCGTCATCCTGCGCCGAAACAGCCCCCGCCGCGAGGCAAAGCGCCAGCACGCCAACCCCGGCCCAATGCCGGAGCGCATGATCCCCGGTCCCCTGTTTCTTCTCTTTCCAAATACTCACATTCGCCCCCGCCACACGTATCACCCGCCAAGGAACGAGCGGCGAACCTCGTCATTGGCCAGCAGATCCTTGCCCGTCCCGGTGTGCGCATTGGCGCCCTGAACCAGAACATAGCCCTTGTCGGCGATCTCCAGTGCCTGCCGCGCATTCTGTTCCACCATCAGGATCGAAATCCCGGTCCGGGCGACCTCGATGATGCGGTCAAACAGCTCGTCCATGACGATGGGCGAAACCCCGGCTGTCGGCTCATCGAGCATCAACAGCTTCGGCTCTGTCATCAGCGCACGGCCCACGGCCACCTGCTGACGCTGTCCCCCCGACAACTCGCCCGCCGCCTGCAGCCGCTTTTCCTTCAGGATCGGAAACAGATCATAGACCTGCGCCATGGTGGCGCGGTAGTCGTCGCCCCGGATGAAGGCTCCCATCTCAAGGTTTTCTTCCACCGTCATCGAGGTGAAGATATTGGAGGTCTGCGGCACGAACCCCATGCCATGGCGGACCCGCGCCTGCGGGCTCATATCGGTGATGTCTTCCCCGTCGAGCATCACCCGCCCGGACCGCAGGTCCAGCATGCCGAACACCGCCTTCATCGCCGTGGATTTGCCCGCGCCATTCGGCCCGACAATGACGGCGATTTCGCCCTTTTCCACTGCGATCGTGCAATCATGCAGGATATCCGGCCCGGATTTTCCGTAGCCGCCGGTCATGGCCTCGCCAATCAGGAACGGCCCCGGCCCGCCCGGACGCGGCGCACCGCTGCCGCGATAGCCATCTACCGTGCCCATCCCCGCCGCATTGCCGAGGCTGCGGTCGCGGTTGCCGCGATCGTCGTAGGTGCCAGTACTCATGACGCGGCCTCCTTGTTCTTCAAACCGGTGCCCAGGTAGGCCTCGATCACCGCTTCATTGGCCTTGATCTCGGCCAGCGTTCCTTCGGCGAGCTTCTTGCCCTCGGCCATGACGATCACCGGATCACAGATCTTGCCGATGAAATCCATGTCATGCTCGATGACGCAGAAGGTATAGCCGCGCTCCTTGTTCAAACGGATGATCGTGTCCGCGATGGTCATCAGCAGCGTGCGGTTCACGCCCGCGCCCACCTCGTCGAGGAACACGATCTTGGCATCGACCATCATGGTCCGCCCCAGCTCCAGCAGCTTTTTCTGGCCACCGGAGATTGCACCGGCGGGGTGATCGGCCAGATGCGCGATGGTCAGGAAATCCAGCACCTCGTCGGCCTTGGCGCGCAGCGCGCGTTCCTCGTCGGCGATGCGTTTGCGCCCGAACCACGTATTCCACAGCACTTCGCCCGACTGCCCGCCCGGCACCATCATCAGGTTCTCGCGGCAGGACATGGAGGAGAACTCATGCGCGATCTGAAACGTGCGGAGCAACCCTTTGTGGAACAGCGCATGGGGCGGCAGCCCGGTGATGTCCTCGCCATCCATGAACACACGGCCCGATGTCGGCGGCAGGGCACCGGCGATCACGTTGAACAGCGTGGTCTTGCCCGCGCCATTCGGCCCGACAAGCCCGGTGATGGAGCCTGTGGCAATCTCCAAGGAGGCGCCGTCAACGGCACGAAACCCGCCGAAATGGCGGTGAAGGTTCTCAACCCGGATCAATCCATTTTCCCCTGTCGCGGCGCCGTTATCAACGCTCTTTGCTTATGAAGGCGGCGCGGGAATGCCCCGCGCCGCCGAAATGCGCAAGCCCTGAAATCAGGGCTGTGCCATCAGATCAGTGATAGCCCACAACCTTGAGGGCACCATCCTCGATGGTGTACTCGGCATAGGAGCCAGCTGCCTCACCCGGACCCACAAGCTCGACGCCGGTCGCGCCAGCATAGTCGATTTCGCCGCCGCCGGCGAGAATCTCCAGCGCCTTGTCAAGCTCACCCGGCAGGATCACTTCGCCCGGCGCGTTGGCCACGTCGAGGATCTTGCCCGCGTAATCGCCCGGCTCGGCGGAGTTTGCCGCCGCCATGGCCAGCAGGATCAGCGCTGCCGCGTCATAGCTCTCGCCCGCGTAAACGGCGGTGCCGTCGATTCCGGCGGCGCCGGCCATTTCAGCGAACTTCGGGCCACCTTCGTTTTCGGAACCGGCGATCGTGGCGATGGCGCCATCAATGTCAGAGCCGAACCGCTCGGTCAGGCTGTCGCCGACCATGCCGTCACCCAGTGCGAACAGATCGAACGCACCGGTGTCCAGCGAGGCCTGAATGATCCCGGCGCCGCCCTGATCGACATAGCCAAGCACGACAAGCGCATCGCCGCCCGCAGAGGCCAGCGCGCCGACTTCGGCAGAGTAATCGGCCTTGCCGTCCTCATGCGCGGCGGTCAGCGTGACCTCGCCACCGCCATCGGTGAAGTTCTTGTTGAAGGCGTCGGAGAAGCCTTTGCCATAGTCATTGTTGGTATAGGTCACGGCCACCGAATTGATGCCCTTGTCCAGCAGGATCTGCGCCAGAACGGCCCCCTGACGGGCGTCGGACGGGGCGGTGCGGAAGAACAGGCCGTTGTCCTCGGCCTCGGACAGCGCCGGAGAGGTCGCCGACGGCGAGATCATCACCATGCCATTCGGCACGGCGGCATTGGCCAGAACCGCGCCGGTCACGCCGGAGCAATCCGCGCCCATGATGCCCTTGATCCCCTCGGAGGTGATCAGGCGCTCGGCGGCGGCGGTGGCGGCGGCACTGTCGACACAGGTGCTGTCGGCGCGGACCGGCTCGATCATCGCGCCGCCCAGCAGCTTGCCGCTGTCGGTGACTTCGCTCATTGCCATTTCGGCACCCGCAGCCATCGCCGGGGTCAGGCTTTCGATCGGACCGGTAAAGCCGAGGATCACCCCGAGCTTGATCGCGTTTTCATGGCTTTCGGCATAGGCCGCGCCAGCAAGCATCGCGGTGGCGGTTGTCGCCATCAACAGCTTTTTCATGTGGTTTCTCCCTCATTGGAACACTGTGTTCTGGCGTCAGCCTATGCGCGGGTTTTGCAAAAGAAAAGAGGCATCGCATCGCCTGCCGTCCGGTCACATCGCCGTCAGACATGTCTTGTCCGGCGCGCCAAACCGCCCATATGATCCCAAGGAGGTGACCCATGCACAGATTTTCTTTTGTTCTTTTATTCCCGATGCTTGCCGGTGCCGCGATGGCCGGTCCGATTGAAACGCAATCGGGCACGAAACAGGCCACGGTTGTCGTGGAGGGGCTCGACACGCCCTGGGCCTTCGATTTTCTGCCCGATGGCACCATTTTGATCACCCTGCGCGACGGCGCGCTGGTGGCGCAGAAGGGCGAGGATCGCTGGGCGGTGGCCAATCCGCCCAAAGTGCAGGCGGACGGGCAGGGCGGCCTACTCGACATCCTCGTGCCGCGCGATTTTGCCGAGTCGCGCGAGATTTTCGTGACCTATGCCAAGCGCCAGTTTGTCCGTGGCTCCGGCACCGCCGTTTACCGCGCGCGCCTGTCCGAGGATGGCCGCAGCCTGGCCGAGGGCGAGACAATCTTCGAGATCGCCCGCGGCACCGGTGGCGGCTTTCACTTTGGATCGCGCCTGGTGGAATCGCCCGAGGGCACGCTCTTTGTGACCGTCGGGGATCGCGGCAACGACGGACAGGCACAGGATCTGTCGATGCATAACGGCTCTGTCCTGCACATCACCAAGGACGGCAAACCGGTGCCCGGCAATCCGTTTGTGGGCACAGACGGGGCGCAGCCGGAAATCTGGAGCTATGGCCATCGCAATCCGCAAGGTGCCGCGCTTGACGCCGCCGGGCAGCTCTGGACCGTGGAGCATGGCGCGCAGGGCGGCGACGAGATCAACCGCATCACACCCGGCACCAACTACGGCTGGCCGGTGATTTCCTACGGGGTCAATTACAACGGCACGAAGATCGGAGAGGGCACCACAAAGGACGGCATGGCGCAGCCGGTGTTCTTCTGGGATCCGTCCATGGCTCCCTCCGGAATGACCTTCTTCGAGGGCGGGGATTGGGACGGCGACGCCTTTGTCGGCTCGTTGAAATTCGGCTATATCTCGCGTCTTTCGGGCGATCCGCTCCGCGAGGTCGAAAGGATCGAAGGACCGGAAACCGGCCGTGTGCGCGACGTGGCGCAGGGACCGGATGGCAAACTGTGGTTCCTGTCGGTCTACGAGGGCGCGCTCTACCGGCTTGATTGATCCGGGGATCCGGGCGCGCCGGGCAGGGCGCGAAAGACCTGTGCAAATCCAACGGGCCATGACAGCATACCGGCTATTGTGACCCGAAGGAGTTGACCCGATGCGTTTTCTGCAGTCATTTTGCCTCGCCGCCGTTGCCCTGACCACCCCGGCCACCGCGCAGCAGGGCGAGCCGGTCTTTGCCTGCTATGACGACATGCGCGGTGTCATGGACCGGCTGATCACGACCCGCCAGATACAGGATCTGATGCTCCGCTTCGGCGGTGGAGACGAGATGACGGAATCCCAGCTCGACGCGCTCGACGCCTCCGTCGAGCGGCTCTATCCGCAGGACTTCGAAAACGTCGCCACCCTGCGCCGCATCGTGCATGAGAATGGCTTCGTGGAGGAACTTCTGGCCTACTGGACCGGCTACACTTACCTCTATGCCTATGTTTTTTATCACGATCGCGGGGAAGAGGTCGTTTCGATCAACTTTCGCTTCAACAGCGATTACGCAAAGCTGACTGGGCTGTTCTGACGGGACGCATGCAGGCGACGGATTTCGCCGCGCTTGCGCGCGCCGACCGGCGCGGTTCCTGCGGAACCCCGCAAACTGGGGCTCCGCCCCCGGCCTTCGGCCTCCCCCGGGATATTTTGGGACCGGTGAAACGGGCGGCGTCGAGCGCTTTGACGCGGGCGGGTTATTAAAGCGGCCAGGTCTTGTCTCGGCTCGACGCAGATCCCGGGTGTGGTCCGAAGAAACCGGCGATGGATGTCTTCTGTTCCGAATTGCTGGCGGCGGCCGGCAAGCGGGCTTGTACGTCTTGACTCAGACCGACTGGCGCGAGGCGTGGGCGCCGCGTTCGCGGTAGGGCGTCGTGTCGTAATGCGCGCGGTAGCATTTGGAGAAATGCGAGGGCGAGGCAAAGCCGCAAGCCAGCGCCACGTTGATCACACTCATGTCGGTTTGCATCAGCAGGTTGCGCGCCTTTTGCAGCCGCAGTTCCATGTAATAGCGCTTTGGCGAGCGATTCAGGTAGCGCCTGAAGAGCCGTTCGAGCTGGCGCGTGGACATGCCCACATCCCTGGCCAGGATCGAAGGGCTGATCGGTTCTTCGATGTTGGCTTCCATCTTGTGGATGACCTGGCTCAACTTGGGGTGACGCACGCCGATGCGGGTTGGCACCGAGAGCCGCTGCGTGTCCTGATCGGTGCGGATCGAGCTGTAGATCTGCTGATCGGCCACCGCATTGGCCAGCGCTTCGCCATGGTCATTGGCGATCACCTGCAGGAACAGGTCGATGGAAGAGGTGCCGCCCGCCGTGGTCAGCCGGTTGCCGTCGATGGCAAAGACCGATTTGGTCAGGATGACCTCCTCGAACTCCTCCGAAAAGCTGTCCTGATTCTCCCAGTGGATCGTCGCCCGCTTGCCATCCAGAAGCCCGGCCTTGGCCAGCGTATAGGCCGCCGTGCACAATCCGGCAAAGCCGACGCCCTTGCGGGCCTCGCGGCGCAACCAGCCGAGCAGTTTCTTGGTGGTGGCCTCTTGCACCTGCGCGCCGCCGCACAGGACGACCATATCGCCGCGGTTCAGCTCACCAAGGCCATGCTCCGGCTTGAATACTGTGCCGGTGGAACAGCTGACGTCCCCGCCAGTCTCGCCGACCAGCGTCCATTCATACAGCGTCTTGCCAGACATGCGGTTGGCCAGCCGCAAGCAATCCAGCGCCGCCGCGAAACTCAACAGCGTAAAATTCTCCAACAGCACGAAGACGAACCGACGCGGCTTGTCCGGGATCTCGTCGAGCTCGACGATCTTTCGCTGAGAGGGTGGGAGCATCAGGCAGCGTCCTTCCGGCGTCATTCAACAGGCCATGTCCTGTCTTCCCAAGACCTTGGCCACGACCTGCCGGGCGCGTCAAGAGAGGCGCGAAATTTCGTGGTTGGGCCTGCCCGCTGCATTCGCTATAGATCAGGGACGTTAACGCAAACGACCCGAGCTAACCTGAGAGAACCGGAGAAGACCAATGAGCGAGTGGCACAAATCGAACTGGCGCGCCAAACCGCGGGTTCAGATGCCCGACTATACGGATGAGGCCGCGCTGAATGCCGTCGAGGCACAGTTGTCCAAATATCCGCCGCTGGTCTTTGCCGGTGAGGCGCGCACGCTGAAATCGCATCTTGCCGCCGCCGGGCGGGGCGAGGCGTTCCTGTTGCAGGGCGGCGATTGTGCCGAGGCCTTCGATCAGTTCAGCGCCGACGGCATTCGCGACACCTTCAAGGTCATGCTGCAGATGGCCATGGTCCTGACCTATGGTGCCAAGGTGCCGGTGGTGAAGGTCGGCCGCATGGCCGGTCAGTTCGCCAAGCCGCGCTCCGCGCCGACCGAAACGATTGATGGCGTCGAGCTGCCGAGCTATCGCGGCGACATCATCAACGAGCTGGCCTTCACACCGGAATCCCGCATCCCGGACCCCAGGAAGATGTTGCAGGCCTACACGCAGGCCGCCGCCACGCTGAACCTGTTGCGGGCCTTTTCGACCGGTGGTTATGCGGACGTGCATCAGGTGCACCAATGGACGCTGGGCTTTACCGACCGCGACGGCGCTGAAAAGTACCGCGAGATGGCCGCGCGCATCACTGATACACTCGACTTCATCAAGGCGGCGGGCGTGACCGGACAGCAGGCGCACACCCTGCAGGTTGTGGACTTCTACACCAGCCATGAATCGCTGCTGCTGGAATATGAGGAGGCGCTCTGCCGCAACGATTCCACCTCCGGCAAATGGCTGGCAGGGTCCGGCCACATGATCTGGATCGGCGACCGCACCCGCCAGCCCGACGGTGCGCATGTTGAGTTTGCCAGTGGCGTGCTGAACCCGGTTGGCCTGAAATGTGGCCCGACGACCACCGCCGAGGATCTCAAGGTGCTGATGCAAAAGCTCAACCCGGCCAATGAGGCGGGCAAGCTGACGCTGATCGCGCGGTTCGGCGCGGGCAAGGTCGCCGAACACCTGCCGCGCCTGATCAAGGCCGTGCAGGAAGAGGGGGCCAATGTCACCTGGGTCTGTGACCCGATGCATGGCAACACGATCAAATCCGCCACCGGTTACAAGACGCGCCCCTTCGACAGCGTTCTGCGCGAAGTGCGCGAATTCTTCGCGGTGCATGGCGCAGAGGGCACGGTCCCGGGTGGCGTGCATTTCGAGATGACCGGTCAGGACGTCACCGAATGCACCGGCGGTGTGCGGGACGTGACCGAAGAGAACCTCTCGGATCGTTATCATACGGCCTGTGATCCGCGTTTGAACGCGTCGCAATCGCTGGAACTGGCTTTCCTCGTGGCCGAGGAGCTTTCGGGTCGTCGCCAGGCCGCCGCCGAGGCCGCCAACGGCTAAGCTCTTGGCTTGAAATGCGAAAAGCCGCCTGTCCAATCCGGATGGGCGGCTTTTTTCGTGTGCGACGCGGCTTCGAATGGCAACGCGCCGGGGTCATCTCGCCGCCAAGTGCAGCAGACCAGCGGCCGCTTGCCCCGGTCCCGGCGGGCCGTTGCGTGCGATCCTGACAGATCACGGCGCCCTGCGTGGAGCGCCGTGATGTATGTCTTTGATTTTTCTCTAATCTTAGGGATCGGGGCGGAAAACCGATCAGTCGTCGTTCGAGACCACCAGCCGAAGGTGGCCGCGCTGGACTACCGGCGGGCGGGCCTCTGCGTCGGTCTTGACGACGGCGCGGCGTTCGGAGAAGCCGGACCCGACCGAAACCGGCTTTGGCGCGGACATGCGCGGGAGCGGCGCGGGCGCGCCCTGTTCGGCGGGGGTCATTGGCGCTGGCTTGCCCGGATTGGCGATCTTCAGGGCCGGGGTCACGTCGATGCTGACGATGTTGAACCGGCGCGGGGTGCGGCCGATGCGGCCCTGCGTGATGAGCGCCCCAAGCGCGCGGCTGACGTCGCCGAAGTCGGAGCGCAGCGGCAGGATGATCATATGCGCTTCCATGTCGGGCTTGCCAAAGCCGCCCTCGGCCCGCAACTCGACCCTGACGATGGAGGGCTCGGCAAACAGTGCCTCGATGGCGAGGCCGAACTGTTCCCGGTCGGAGGGCGCAATCATCGTCGAGAGCGGCATTCCGGCGATCTGCATCCCCATCAGGTCCGACAGATGTGTGCCCGCAACCCGGATCTTGCCCATGGTCGGTGCGATGCGCTCCATGAGAAAGGCATTCTCAAGTGCGGTTTCCATGCCACGCGGATCGATCTGGCTGCGCAGCGGGATCTGGTCCTCGCCACACAGGCCCATCCAATAGGCCTCGACCGCCCTTACGGGGCCCATCCGCTTTGCCTTTTCCCGATCCGTCATCGAAACCACGTCCCGATCATTGCCACCATTGCCAAACATCGCAGTCACTCCCAGCGTTCGCTCATCCGGCGGGAGCCCCCTGCCACTCGGACGATTTAATCAGTATTGCTGAAACATTACTAGCAGAAGGCTGTCCCAATTTCGCCCCATTTGTGACCAAGAGGTTAACGCCGCGCTAAATTCTCAGCTTTTCAATAGCTTGTGGGTTCCCTGATAATCCTGCGCCATTTCAAGGTGTTAACCTTTCTTAACCGCGGCAGCGCTTGCCTTGCCCGAACGGGGGCGCTACCCCGGAGGCAACAAGTGAAAGGAGGCCGGAATGCGGCAGTCGATGACGGGCTTTGCATCGAGGCAAGACGAGGGTCTTGGCCTGAGATGGACCTGGGAGCTGCGCGGCGTGAATGCCAAGGGGCTGGATCTGCGGCTGCGGCTGCCGGACTGGATCGACGGGCTGGAGGCGCAGGTGCGCGCCCGCGCGGCGGCAGCGCTCACCCGGGGCAACGTGCAAATCGGGCTGCGCATCACCTCGGCCACCGAGGACGGCACACAGCGCCTCGACGAGCCACAGCTTGCCGCCGTGCTCGATGCAATGATGACCATCGAACAGGCAGCCATGTCGCTTGGCCTGTCGCTTGCGCCCTCGACGGCGGCCGATATCGTCGCATTGCGCGGGGTCATGACCGCCGAGGCCCCCGAAATCGACCAAAGCGATCTGACCGCCGTGCTGCTCGCCGATTTCGACGTTGCGCTTGCGGAGTTCATCACCATGCGCCGCGCCGAGGGCGACAAACTCGCCGCCGTGCTGACCCGCCAGACCGAGGAGATCGCGGCGCTGGTCGACGAGGCTGAGGCCCGCGCCGCCGCCCGCGCCCCGGCGCAGGCAGAGCGCCTCAAGGCGCAGCTTGCCCGCGTGATGGAAAACACCGATGGCCTCGACGAGACCCGCATTGCACAGGAACTGGCGCTGCTGGCTACAAAGGCCGATGTGACCGAAGAGATCGACCGCCTGCGCGCCCATGTCACCGCCGCGCGCGATTTGCTGCGCGCCGAGGGGGCGGTCGGGCGCAAGCTCGACTTTCTCATGCAGGAGTTCAACCGCGAGGCCAACACGCTGTGTTCCAAATCGGGTGACGCCGCGTTGACCACAACCGGTCTGGCGCTCAAGACCGTGATCGAGCAGATGCGCGAGCAGGTTCAGAATGTGGAGTAACATGACATGATGCAGCGGCGCGGCCTCCTGATCATCCTGTCCTCGCCGTCCGGCGCGGGCAAATCGACCCTCTCGAAGCGGCTCCTGGCCTGGGACCCGAGCCTGAGCTTTTCGGTCTCCGCGACCACCCGTGCGCCGCGCTCCGGCGAGGTCGACGGAAGCGATTACAATTTCCTGACCGAGACCGAGTTCAAACGCTCCGTGGCCGAGGATGGCATGCTTGAACACGCCCATGTCTTTGGCAATTTCTACGGCAGCCCGCGCCCCCCGGTGCAGGCGGCCATCGACGCCGGGCGCGACGTCCTGTTCGATATCGACTGGCAGGGGGCACAGCAGATCGTCAATTCGGTGTTGGGACAGCACACGCTGTCGATCTTCATCCTGCCCCCCTCCATCGCGGAATTGCGGCGGCGGCTGAAATCGCGCGGCCAGGATTCCGAAGAGGTGATCACCAAGCGCATGCAGAAAAGCTGGGACGAGATCAGCCACTGGGGCAGCTATGATTACGTGCTGGTCAACGACGATCTTGACCGCACCTTCGCCGACCTGCAGACCATTGTCACCGCCACACGCCTGCGCCGGTTGCAGCAGCCGATGCTGGTGACGCATGTGCGCAAGTTGCAAACAGAATTCGAGGAGCTGACATGACGCTGTATTCGCTGGAGGGAGTCGCGCCGGATGTGGCGACGGATGCCTGGATCGCCCCCGATGCCAATGTCATCGGCAAGGTGGTGCTGGAGGCGGGCTCCAGCGTCTGGTTCGGCTGCACGCTGCGTGGTGACAATGAGGAAATCCGCGTCGGCGCGGGCGCCAATGTCCAGGAAAACGTCGTGTGCCACACGGACATGGGCTATCCGCTGGTGATCGGGGCAGGCTGCACCATCGGCCACAAGGTCATGCTGCATGGTTGCACCATCGGCGAAAACACTCTGATCGGCATGGGCGCGACCATCCTCAACGGCGCCAGGATTGGCCGCAACTGCCTGATTGGCGCCGGGGCGCTGGTGACTGAGGGCAAGGAGATCCCGGACGGATCGCTTGTCATGGGGATGCCGGGCAAGGTGGTGCGGCAACTGGACGAGGCCGCCATCGAGGGGCTGAAGGCCTCCGCGCTGAACTACCAAGACAATGCGGCGCGCTTTGCCAGGGGACTGCAGGCGCTCTGAGTGCGTGTTGGATTTTTCCGGACGGACCGTTTTATGATCTGGGGCGCTGCCCCGGTTTTTTGATTTGGGGCGTTGCCCCGGCCTGAGGACGCCCCGGGCTATGCGTCAGGCCAAAGAAAACAGGACAAACCAAGATGAAACCGACCTTGCAACGCCCCGTGGTGCCGATGATCGAAGGCGCGTCGCGCCCGGTGATCTCGCCGATCATGCCCTCTGTCGTTTATGCCTCGGACACGCCTGACGCGCTCGATGCGCAATATGAAGGGCGCACCAAGGGGCACACCTATGCCCGCGAAGGCCATCCCAACGCCGACCTGCTGGCCGCGCGCGTCGATGCGCTCGAAGGCATGGAGAACGGCCTTGTGGTCGGGTCCGGCATGGCGGCGGTGACGGCGGTTCTGATGGGGCTGTGCAAGGCCGGCGATCATGTGGTTGGCGGCAATCAGCTTTATGGCCGCTCGCTGCGGCTCATGGCGGAGGATTTGCCGCGCCTGGGGATACAGACCACTCTGGCCGATCCCTGCGATGTGGCGGCGATGGAGGCGGCACTGCGCCCCGAGACAAAGATTGTGCTGATCGAGGTGGTCTCGAACCCGACGCTGCGCGTTGCCGATCTCGATGGCATCGCGGCGCTGTGCAAGGCGAAGGGCGTTCTGCTGGTGGTCGACAACACCTTTACCACGCCCGCCGCGATCCGGCCTGCGGAGCATGGCGCGGACATCGTCCTGCATTCGGTGACCAAGCTGCTGGCCGGGCATTCGGATGTCACGCTGGGCTGGGTTGCAGCCAAGGACCCGGAGCTGGCACAGCGGATGCGGGTCTTTGCCGTGACCACGGGCCTGACCGCGAGCCCCTTTGACTGCTGGCTTGCCGAGCGCGGCCTGGCCACCTTTGCCCTGCGGTTTCAGCGAACTCAGGAGACCGCGCAGCGGCTCGCCGCGCATCTGGCGGCGCAGCCGGGCGTGACACGGGTGCTCTATCCCACGCGCGCCGATCATCCCGATGCGGCGCGCGCGCAGGGGCTGCTGCAAGGGCAAGGCTGCAACATGGTCAGCTTCGAGATTGCCGGCGGGCGCGCTGCGGCCAATGCCTTTGCACGGGCGGCCGATGGCATCGCCTTTGCGCCCACGCTGGGCGATGTGGGCACCACGCTGTCGCACCCGGCGTCCTCCTCGCACCGCGCCCTGACACCGGAGGGCCGCGCTGCCATCGGCGTGTCCGAAGGGTTTTTCCGGGTCTCGGTCGGGCTCGAAGAGCCGGAGGCGCTGCTGGCCTGCTTTGACGATGGCTTGCGCGCCGCCCGTGAGGCCTGAGCCATGCTGGCGCAGCCCTTTCTCGCCGCGGTGCCGCTTCCGGCCCTGCTGATCCGGCAGAGCGAGCGGGTGGCGGCGGTCAATGACGAGGCAACGCGGCTGCTGGGGCAGGGGTTGGAGGGGCGGCATTTCATCACCGCCCTGCGCCAGCCCGCCTTGCTCGACGCCATCGAGGCCTGCCTGCTGCGCCAGACCCCCGGCACCGCCGACTTCCTGATCAAGGACGGCGATCAGGACACCACCTATCGCGTTACCGTGCGCCCCGTGCCATTGAACGAGGGTGGCTTCGGGGCGCTGTGCTGCTTTCAGGACCTCACCCATCTGGAGCAATCGGACCGGATGCGGCGCGATTTTGTCGCCAATGTCAGCCATGAGCTGCGCACGCCGCTGACCGCCATCATGGGCTTCATCGAAACGCTGAAGGGGCCGGCGGCCAATGATTCGCCCGCCCGTGCGCGCTTTCTCGACATCATGGAGCGTGAGGCGAGCCGGATGAACCGGTTGGTGGGCGACCTGCTGTCGCTGAGCCGTGTGGAGCAGGAAGAGCGCGTCCGCCCCACCGGCCGCGTCGATCCCGCCGAGCTCATCCGCAGCACCGTGCACGGGCTTGAACAGCTTGCCGACGAGGCGGGTGTGGATCTGACTTCGGAACTGCCAGAGACGGCCTTCGAGATCGTCGGCGACGCCGACCAGCTCCGCCAGGTGCTCACGAACCTGATCGAGAACGCCATCAAGTATTCCGGCAAGGGGGCCGCCGTCACGCTGCGCCTGACCGCGCCGGAGTTCCGGCCCCGGCTGCGCAGCGAGGGGATTCGCATCGACGTGCAGGACACTGGCCCCGGCATCGAGCCGCTGCACATTCCGCGCCTGACCGAGCGGTTTTACCGTGTCGACAGCCACCGCTCGCGCGAGAAGGGCGGAACGGGACTTGGCCTTGCGATTGTGAAACACATCGTCTCGCGTCATCGCGGTCGGCTCACGGTCGACAGCACATTGGGCAAAGGCACCTGTTTTTCCGTGATTCTACCCGTCGGCTGACCGGGCGCGCGCCTTTCGGGCAACCAGGCGGGCACACCGGTGCCGCGCGCCGTCACGCGCGCTTTGCGCCGTGCACAGACAACCGCGCCTGCGGGAAACGTCGCGCAAATCGAACACTGTCATAAAACCGTTACGCAAGTGTCACAAAAGCATTGCGCGGCCCCCTTAGGACGCCCCTTAAGGCGGCATCAAGGGGATGGCCGCCACGAGACTTCAGGAGTTCGACATGAACATCAAGCTCACCGCTTCCGTGCTGGCCATCGCGGCCGCCGCAACCTCCGCTGCTGCCCGTGACAACGTGCAGGTCGCCGGTTCTTCGACCGTGCTGCCCTACGCGTCCATCGTGGCCGAAGCCTTCGGCGAAAACTTTGACTTCCCGACACCGGTCGTGGAATCGGGCGGCTCCTCCGCGGGCCTCAAGCGTTTCTGCCAAGGTGTCGGCGAAGAGCACACCGACATCGCCAACGCCTCCCGCGCCATCCGCGAGAAGGAAATCGCGGCCTGTGCCGAGAACGGCGTGACTGACATCATCGAAGTGCGCATCGGCTATGACGGCATCGTCTTTGCATCGCAGCTCGACGGCCCGGCCTACACCGCCTTCACCCCGTCCGACCTGTTCAACGCCCTGGCGCCGAAGGTTGTTGTCGATGGCGAACTGGTCGACAACCCCTATACCCAGTGGGCCGACTTCAACGCCGACCTGCCGGCCGAAGACATCCTCGCCTTCATCCCGGGCACCAAGCACGGCACCCGTGAAGTCTTTGAAGAGAAGGTGATCGCAGCGGGCTGTGAAGCCACCGGCGCCATGGAAGCCATGATCGCTTCGGGCATGTCCGAGGACGACGCAGAGGATGCCTGCCTCGCGGTGCGCACCGACGGCAAGTCCGTGGACATCGACGGCGACTACACTGAGACGCTCGCCTCCATCGAAGCCAACACCAACGCCATCGGCGTCTTTGGCCTCGCGTTCTACGAGAACAACACCGACACGCTGAAGGTCGCCACCATGGACGGCGTCGAGCCGACCACCGAGACCATCGCCGCCGGTGATTACCCGGTCTCCCGCCCGCTGTACTTCTACATCAAGAAGGCACACATCGGCGTCATCCCGGGCTTGAAAGAGTATGCCACGTTCTTCGTCTCCGACGAGATCGCAGGTCCCGACGGCCCGCTCTCCGAGTACGGCCTCGTCTCCGATCCGGAGCTGGCACAGACCCAGGGCATCGTCGCTGACGAAGTGACCATGAACGAAGGCATGTAATCTGCCGGACCGGCCTTCCCCAGGCCGGACATGCAGGGGGCGGCATATTCCGCCGCCCCCTCACTCTTTTAGACCCTTTTCCCAAACCAGACCGCAACACACGGGGGGCATATGCCTTTACTCTGGCTCATCGTCATCGTGCTCGGGATAGCCGCCGCCGGATACATCCTTGGCCGCACCCGCGCCCTCGCCAGCGCCGGCGGAGAGATCCGCCAAATGCACTCGCTGCCCAGTTACTACGGCGCCAATGTGGCGATGAAGGCAGTCGTACCGGCCTTCCTGCTGCTGGTCCTCTGGCTGATCGTTCAGCCGATCTGGATCAACATGTCGGTCTCCGGCATGATCCCCGAAACCGAGATCGCAGAGGGCTCGAACCTCGGGCTCGTCATGGCGGAGGTGCGCCGCACCGCCGACGGCCTCGACGCTGCCACCGCTGCGGGACTGATGACCCAGACAACCGCCAGCGGCAGCGACGCCGCCGCCGTGACGCAGGGGCTCAAGGACGCAGGGCAGGTTGTCACCTCCGAACTGACCGGGCCGGTTCTCGCCGCCGCGCAGGCCTATCGCTCCGAAAACGCAACGGCCACGCTGGTCATGGCGATTGCCGTGCTCGTCGTTGCCCTGGCGGGGCTCGGGTTTGGTCTCAAGGACGCGCATTTCGACTTCCGTGCCCGGAACACCGTGGAAAAGGGCATCAAGGCGCTGCTGATTGCCGCCGCCTCCATCGCGGTGCTGACGACCATCGGCATCGTGCTTTCGCTGATCTTCAACACCATCGAGTTCTTCCGCCTCTATCCGGCCGCTGACTTCTTCATGCTGCTGGATTGGTCGCCGAGCTTCTCGGGCCGGGGTGGATCGTCCTCGCTTGGCATTCTGCCGCTGCTCTGGGGCACGCTCTACATCAGCTTTGTCGCGTTGCTTGTCGCCGTGCCCATCGGCCTCTTCGCCGCCGTCTACCTGTCGGAATATGCCGGACCCAAGGTCCGCGCGATTGCCAAGCCGCTGCTGGAAATCCTCGCCGGCATCCCGACGATCGTCTACGGTCTGTTTGCGCTGCTGACGATCGGGCCGATCCTGCTCAGCGTCTTTGGCGACGACGGGCTGGGCTGGATGCAGGGGCAGCGCGCGGTGATGACCGCCGGGATCGCCATGGGCATCATGCTGATCCCCTTCGTCTCTTCGCTGTCCGATGACATCATCAACGCCGTGCCGCAGTCGATGCGCGATGGCTCCTACGGGCTTGGCGCGACCAAATCCGAAACCATCAAACAGGTGATCCTGCCTGCCGCGCTTCCGGGCATCGTCGGCGCCGTTCTCCTGGCCGCCTCGCGCGCCATCGGCGAGACGATGATCGTGGTGCTCGGGGCAGGGGCCGCCGCCCGGCTTTCGCTCAATCCGTTCGAGGCCATGACCACCGTGACCGCCAAGATCGTCAGCCAGCTGACCGGCGACAGCGATTTCGCCTCGCCCGAGGCTCTGGTCGCCTTTGCCCTTGGCATGTCCCTCTTTGTCCTGACGCTGGGGCTCAACGTTCTCGCACTCTACATCGTGCGCAAATACCGGGAGCAGTACGACTGATGACCGACGCATCCATCAATCCCGCCGCCGACACGCCGCGCCGCCATGGCTCGCTGACGACGGCCGACGCGCGCACCACCAAGCGCAACGCGTCCGAAAAGCGCTTCCGCCTCTACGGGCTGGCCGCGATCGGAGCAGGGATCTTCTTCCTGCTGGTCCTGATCGGCGCCATCCTGTCCTCCGGTGTCGGTGCGTTCCAGCAGACCTTCATCACCGTGCCGGTCTATCTCGACCCGGCCAAGCTCGACAAGTCCGGCAACCGCGATCCCGAGGAGATGGCCAAGGTCTCGACCTTTGGCTACAACCCGCTCATCGAGCAGGCGATCTTTGCCGCCGTTACCGATGCGGGCATCGAAACCCCGCTGAGCAAATCCAAAGACATGAAGGCGCTCCTGTCTGCCTCTGCCGCCGCGCAGGTGCGTGATGTGGTGCTGGCCAACCCCGATCTTGTGGGCGAGACCGTCGAGTTTCGCATGCTCGCGGCCTCCCGCGTCGATGGCTACCTCAAGGGCCGGGTGAACCGCGAAGACGTCGTCCGCGACAAGAACATCGATGCCGAACACCTGGATCTGACCGACGCGCTGGTTGAGCGCGGCGTGATCGCCAAGACGTTCAACGCCGGTTTCGTCTTCGGAGCCGACGCCTCTGAATCGCGCCCCGAACAGGCGGGGATCGGCGTGTCCATGCTCGGCTCCTTCTTCATGATGATCGTGGTGCTTGTGCTCTCGCTGCCCATCGGCGTCGCCGCCTCGATCTACCTCGAAGAATTCGCCCCGCAAAACCGCTGGACCGACCTGATCGAGGTGAACATCTCCAACCTCGCCGCCGTGCCTTCGATCGTCTTCGGCATTCTCGGCCTCGCCGTGTTCATCCAGTTCGCCCACCTGCCGCAATCCGCACCGTTGGTCGGCGGCCTCGTGCTGACGCTGATGACGCTGCCGACGATCATCATCTCGACCCGCGCCTCACTCAAGGCCGTGCCGCCCTCGATCCGCGATGCCGCGCTTGGTATCGGCGCGTCGAAGATGCAGGCCACCTTTCACCACGTGCTGCCGCTGGCCATGCCGGGCATCCTGACCGGGACCATCATCGGCCTCGCGCAGGCGCTTGGGGAAACCGCGCCGCTGCTGCTCATCGGCATGGTCGGCTATATCGCTACGAACGTGCCCGACGGCATCGCGGAGGGCTTCCTGTCGCCCAATTCCGCCATGCCCGCCCAGATCTACGAATGGGCGAAACGCGCCGACCCGGCCTACTACGAACGCGCCTGGGGCGGCATCATCATCCTTCTGGTCTTCCTTCTGACCATGAACCTCATCGCCATTCTGCTGCGCCGCCGTTTCGAGCGCCGCTGGTAAAAGGCCGCGCGCTTTGAGCGCCACCGTTAAAGGGGTATACCCATGTACGACGCACCGCTATTTACGGAGAGAGACGTGACCGCAAAAGACATCAAGATCGGCGCGCGCGGCGTTCAGGTCTATTACGGCGATACACACGCCATCAAGGACGTGGACGTCGATATCGAAGACAAGACCGTGACCGCCTTCATCGGCCCCTCCGGCTGTGGCAAGTCGACGTTCCTGCGCACACTCAACCGTATGAACGACACCATCGACATCTGCCGCGTCGAAGGCCGGATCGAGATCGACGGAGAGGACATCTACGACAAGCGTGTCGACCCCGTGCAGCTGCGCGCCAAGGTCGGCATGGTGTTCCAGAAGCCCAACCCCTTCCCGAAGTCGATCTACGACAATGTCGCCTACGGCCCGCGCATCCACGGTCTGGCCAAGAACAAGGCGGAGCTGGACGAGATCGTCGAAACCGCGCTCAAACGCGGTGCGATCTGGAACGAGGTCAAGGATCGCCTGCACGCGCCGGGCACCGGCCTTTCCGGTGGCCAGCAACAGCGCCTGTGCATCGCCCGCGCCGTGGCCACCGAACCCGAGGTGCTGCTGATGGACGAGCCATGCTCCGCGCTCGACCCCATCGCCACGGCCCAGGTCGAAGAGCTTATCGACGAGCTGCGCCAGAACTATTCGGTGGTCATCGTCACCCACTCGATGCAGCAGGCGGCCCGCGTCAGCCAGAAAACCGCCTTCTTCCACCTCGGCAATCTCGTGGAATTCGGCGAGACCGGCACCATCTTCACCAACCCCGTAGACCCAAGGACCGAGTCCTACATCACCGGACGGATTGGATAATCTCATGGAAACGTACCAGCACATTTCCTCAGCCTTCGACCGCGACCTGGAAGGCATTCAGGCCAAGATCCTCAAGATGGGCGGTCTGGTCGAAGTTGCCATCCGCGACGGCTCCATCAGCCTTGAGAACCGGGACATCGAGCTGGCTGAAAAGGTCCGCGCCGGGGACAAGGTGATCGACGCCATGGAAGAGGCGCTCAACGCCGAGGCCGCCCGCGTCATTGCCCTGCGCGCGCCCACGGCGATCGACCTGCGGGTGATCCTCTCGGTCATGCGCATGTCCGCCAACCTCGAACGCATCGGCGATCTGGCCAAGAACATGGCCAAGCGCACCTCCGTCCTGGTCGAAATGCCGAACATCGACGGCGCTTCGCACTCGCTGCGCCGCATGGCCCGCGAGATCGAAGTGATGCTCAAGGACGCGCTCGACAGCTACATCCAGCGTGACGAGGCGCTGGCGCTTGATGTCATCGACCGCGACAGCGAAATCGACCAGATGTACAATACGCTGTTCCGCGAGTTCCTGACCTTCATGCTCGAAGACCCGCGCAATATCACCGCCTGCATGCACCTGCATTTCATTGCCAAGAACATGGAGCGCATGGGCGACCACGTCACCTCCATCGCCGAGCAGGTCGTTTTTCTCACCTCGGGCCGCAGACCCGAAGAGGCGCGCGACAAGCAGGATGAAACCTCCACCGATGCCGCGCTCAGCACCCCGCTGACCGACTGACAGAGGAAGCACGCCCATGGCTGCCGATCAACCCACCGTTCTTCTGGTCGAGGACGAACCCGCCCAGCGGGAAGTCCTGCGCTATAATCTCGAAGCGGAGGGCTTCCGCGTCGTGCCCGCCGAGAATGGCGAGGAGGGGCTTGTGCTCATGGACGAGGAGCACCCTGATGTGATCGTGCTCGACTGGATGCTGCCCAAGGTGTCCGGAATCGAGGTTTGCCGCCAGCTCAAGACCCGGCCAGAGACGCGTGCGGTGCCGATCATCATGCTCTCGGCCCGCTCCGAAGAGGTGGACCGGGTGCGCGGGCTTGAGACCGGCGCGGATGACTATGTGATCAAACCCTATTCGGTGGTCGAGTTGATGGCGCGGGTTCGCGCCCAGTTGCGCCGCAGCCGTCCGGCGGCCTCCGGGCTGGTTCTGGAGTACGAGGACATCCGGCTCGATTCTGAATCGCACCGGGTGACCCGCGGCGAAGATCCGTTGAAACTCGGACCGACGGAATTCCGTCTGCTCTCCACCTTCATGGAAAAGCCGGGGCGCGTTTTTACTCGCGAACAACTGCTGGACCGGGTGTGGGGGCGCGATATCTACGTCGACACCCGGACCGTCGATGTGCACGTCGGGCGCCTGCGCAAGGCGCTGTGCAAACACGGCGGCGAGGACCCGCTGCGCACCGTGCGCGGGGCGGGCTATGCACTCGGATAGGCCCTGAGCGACCGGCCCTGAGCGACCGGCGCCGGGTTCCTGCAAGCAATCCGGTTCCCTGCGGGCGCGGAATGTCCGCCCTGTGCTGCCCGGTTTTCGCGGTGATTAACCAATTCTGACGCAATGTCATGTGCGGGTTTGGCCCGGTAGCGCTATCACAATGCATGCGGCTTTTGGATTTTGTACCAAACTCGGCGAGAATCGTACCAAACGCCCGTTAACGCTGGCCTCGAAACGGTTAACGCCTCTGCCGGGCAGAGGCGTTGATCACAAGATATGGGCGTTGCACTGGCAACGTACGCGCCGTTACCCCTCGGCGCGCTGCGTTAACCGGGGCAGGGCGCGCCCGAAAGGTTAACCCACCAATTGGCAGATCCGGCGCACGGCCGCAGCATAGCTCTCCGTCCCGAGACCCGCGATCACGCCATCGGCGCGCATCGATATATAGGAATGGTGGCGAAAGCTCTCGCGCTTGTGCACCTGGCTGATGTGCACCTCCATAACCGGTCCTTCAAAGGTGTTCAGCGCATCCAGAATGGCCACGGACGTGTGCGTATAAGCCCCTGCGTTTATTACGATTCCACACGCTTTTTCGCGCGCCTCATGGATCAGGTCGACCAGGCCACCCTCGTAATTGGATTGTGCCTGATGAATGGCGAACCCGTCATCGGCGACACGCGTACAGAGCGCGGTCACGTCGTCCAGGGTCTCAGTGCCATAGAGGTCCGGCTGCCGCTTGCCCAGCAGGTTCAGGTTCGGACCGTTCAATACATAGATCGTCTTCATGCCATTCTCACTCCCGATTTTGCCACCGATGTAGCCAAGCCGCCTGACATTGAAAAGAAAAATGCCACCACGCCTGCCGCAAGGACATCCTTGACCGAGGCGCGCGCCTCGGTTTCGTCTGGCAATGGCGCAATGCATCGCCAATATCATGGATCACGGCGAGCCCGGCATCTGCGGCCCCTGAGCCTGTCTCAATTGTAGCGAAACTGTGGCGAAATGGGCCGAATGATTCGAGCCAGGAGTGCTGCAAACCCGCCCCGCGCATGAACAATCTCAGCGTCGCGTCGCGATTGGTTCACGCGAGGTGGCGAATATCGCCACATTTTGTCACCGAATGCGATCGCACGGGCCAGATCTCCGGAGCCGGGCAACTGTTATCAAAGCGCGGACAATCAATGCGGCTGCAAAAGCGCCATTTGAGCCGGAGATCAAGATTTCGACAAATTCTAAGGGATTTACCGAAGCGAACTCCGGAAAAACTGGAAACAATGTGATGAAAATTTCGCTCAGCCTTTGCGAAAATTCGGTCACATTTGGCCCGGTCAGCCCGGCCAGGGGGAAGCGTTGGCAAATTTTGTCCTTTGTGCGTCACCGGTCATTGCGTATTAATTAACGCAAGCCCACTGGGGGGTGAAGTCTGTTGGCCACGGGGGCGGCCGCTGATCTGTTGAGCATCCGCGATGGATGCGAGGTGATGCGAGGGTGGAGAATCCGCCCGTGCTGCTATGGCGAAGTGTGTCTGCTCTTATTTCAGGGCGTTGCGCTTTGCCGTGACACTTCGCAATCAATCGCAAGCCTGACGGGTAACTGAGGAAACGGGCAGTGCCGCGCGCATTGTCGCCGACACTGCGAACCGGGTTCTCCCCGGGAAAGGTAATGAGGGTCGAAAGATGGCTGATCTGTTTCTTAACTGGGGTGCTTTGGGCGCCTATGGTACCAATCTGGATGACGGGGCGAGCGTCGCGGTCGACACCGGCGGTGTTGAAGTCGGGGTCACGTTCAATGCGGCCGATCCGTATGCCTCCGCGTTTACCTACAGCGCCGAAGGCTATGTCGCCGATGGCGAAGACCTGAACCCGAATTCCTTCCTGAAGATGTTCGACGATGCGAATGACGATGGCGTGCCGTCGACCGCCAGCACAACGCTGACCTTTACCGCCACGGACACCGACAGCTTCACCGACGAGGTGCAGGCCGTTTCATTCCGCATCAACGACCTCGATTTTTCTTCCCTGAACGGCGATATGGACAACATCGGCGCCGGAGACTTCGAAGACATCGTCACGGTCAACGCTTATGACGCCGAGGGCAACCTCGTGCCGGTCACGCTGACCCCTGCGGGCGCCGTCGCGACGTCTGGGCAGACCGCGACAGGCACAACAGAAGGCACGTTTACCGACGCCTCCGGCTCGCTCCTTGTGACCATTGATCAGCCGGTTCACAGCATTGAGATCATTTACGAAAACGGCGGCACCGTGCAGCAGGCCGTGACCGTTTCCGACGTGCATTTCACCACCGTTGACGTGGATGGCAACACCGCGCCGGACGCTGTGGACGACACCGAAACGACTTCGGTCGATACGGCCGTTGTTGTTCAGGTACAGGGCAACGACAGCGATCCCGAAGGCGATACGCTGACCACGACCTCCGCCACCGATCCGGCCAATGGCTCCGTTGTGGTCAATCCCGACGGGACCATCACCTACACGCCCGATGCGGGCTTCATGGGCACTGACACCTTCGATTACACCATTGATGACGGCAATGGCGGCACCGATACGGCAACCGTGACCGTGGTGGTTGATAACGGAACCAACACGCCGCCGGTGGCCTTCGACGACACCGAAACCACGGGCGTCGCAACGCCCGTGACGCTTGACCCTACATTGAACGATCTGGATGCCGAAGACAGCACCGACGATCTGTCCGTTCTCTCCATCGGCACCCCCGCCAACGGCACCGCAGTCCTGAATGCTGACGGCACCGTGACCTATACGCCGAACGCCGGCTTTACCGGGACCGACAGCTTCACCTACGAGCTGCGCGACACGGGTGGTCTCGGCGATCAGGGCACCATCACGGTCACCGTGACGGATGCGAACACCGCGCCGGATGCTGTCGACGATGCTGGCACGACCACCGTCGGCACGCCTGTGACCCTCACCGTGCTCGGCAACGACACCGATCCCGAAGGCGACACGCTGAGCACGACATCGGCAACCGATCCGGCCAACGGCTCGGTGGCGGTCAATCCCGATGGGACGATCACCTACACGCCGGACGCCGGTTTCACCGGAACCGATACGTTCGATTACACCATCGACGATGGCAACGGCGGCACCGACGCTGCGACCGTTACGGTCACCGTGTCCGACGACGCTCCGAACGATCCGCCGGTCGCTGTCGACGACACGCCAACCACGGAGGTCGGCACGCCCGTCACGCTTGATCCGACGGAGAATGACAGCGATCCCAACGGCGATCCGGTTGTCTGTGTCGCGATCGGCACGCCCACCAACGGAACGGCGACGCTCAACCCCGATGGCACCGTGACCTATGTGCCCGATCCAACCTTTATCGGTGAAGACACGATTCCCTATACCATCGACGACGGCAACGGCGGCACCGACACGGCCGAGATCATCGTGACCGTCACACCTGCGGATCCCGGCCGCATCGACACGGACATCTTCCCGGTCGATCCGTCGCTGCAGGATGACGACCCGTTCAACGGATTGGACGAAGACCCCGATCCGAGCGACGATCTGGACAGCGTTGACGGCACCGCTGGTGTCGACGTGATCAACACCGGGGACGACAACGACACCATCAATGCCGGCGCTGGCAACGATGTAGTCAACCCTGGCATCGACAACGACCTTGTCACGCTGGGCGATGGCAACGACATCCTCGTGGACCCGCAGGGGGCCGATACCATCTTTGGCGGCGCGGGCGATGACACGATCATTGCGGGCGTCAACACCTTCTCGAACTACGAAGGCGACGATCCGTTTTTCCCGACGCTGGGCTTCACCTCTGATCCCAACACCGAGGATGGCCGCGATTATGTCGAGGGCAACACCGGGAACGATTCCATCGAAACCGGCGACGACGATGATACGATCGACGGCGGACAGGGCGATGACACGGTGGATGGCGGCATTGATGATGACCTCATCACCGGCAACCAAGGGAACGACTCGCTGCTTGGCGGTCATGGCTCCGACACCATCGACGGCGGTCAGGACGACGACTATATCGACGGCTCCGCACCGGCGGCCTTGGAACTAACCGACGACATCGACGTTAACACCGAGAACGACCGCGACAGTCTGATTGGCGCGCTCGGAAATGACACAATCTTTGGGGGCGACGATGATGATACTCTGCTTGGCGGTTCTGGCAATGACTACCTTGACGGTGGCATCGATGAAGACTCGATCAACGGTGGCGGTGACGACGACACGCTGATCGGCGGTCAGGGTGGCGACACTCTGAACGGCGGCGCAGGTGACGACAGCATCTCTGGTGGTGCGGATCGCGACGTGATCGTCGTCGATAGCGCCGCAGACGGCATCGGCGACACCGTGGATGGCGGCGCGGAAGGGGATGACTACGACATCCTCGATTTGAGCGGCGTCGGGGTGCGCGGCGAGGATTGGCGCATTGTCGACACCTCGCCGGACAGCAACGGCAACGGCATCGACGGCACCGTCGAATTCCTCAATGCTGATGGCGATGTCACCGGCACCATGGACTTCTTCGAAATCGAAGAAGTGGTCCCGTGCTTTACCCCCGGTACGCTGATCGCGACGCCGCAGGGTGAGCGTCTTGTCGAAGATCTCGAACCCGGCGACCGTGTCATCACCCGTGACAACGGCATTCAGGCGATCAAATGGGTGGGCCGCAAGGACCTGACCGGATTTGATCTGGCGCGCAAGCCGCACTTCAAGCCGATCCTGATCCAGAAGGGCGTTCTTGGGAATAACCTGCCTGAGCACGATATGCTGGTCTCGCCGAATCACCGCATCCTGGTGGCCAACGACAAGACCGCGCTTTACTTTGAAGAGCGGGAAGTTCTGGTCGCGGCCAAGCACCTGACCGGTCTTGACGGGGTGGACGAGGTCGAAAGCCTCGGGGTCTCGTACATTCACGTGATGTTCGAAAACCACGAAGTAATCCTGTCGAACGGCGCCTGGACCGAAAGCTTC
Source organism: Pacificoceanicola niger (assembly GCF_048553275.1). Lineage (NCBI taxonomy): Bacteria > Pseudomonadati > Pseudomonadota > Alphaproteobacteria > Rhodobacterales > Roseobacteraceae > Pacificoceanicola > Pacificoceanicola niger. The sequence continues at coordinate 98,254 of NZ_JBLZMW010000015.1, read as the reverse complement.
CAGCCTGGAGATTACACGCTGAAGGGCATCGGGACGGCGCAACTTGAAGAAATCTTCGAGCTGTTCCCCGAACTGGAGCAGGCCGAGGGCCTCGAAGCCTATGGCGCCGCGCGCCGCTCGCTGAAAAAGCACGAAGCACAGCTTCTGACAAAGTGATTGGGATGGTTTCGGTTCAGCCCCACAGGGCTGGGCCAAACGCCTTCTCAAGTGCGGACAGACAAAGAAACGGGGCAGGGTGACCTGCCTCATTTTTATTTGAAATCAATAGATTGAACGATCTTGCTAAGCCATCACCTCAGCCCGCCACGTGGCCCAAGCCTCCGGCGTATCGAGATCCGTCAAGGCACGGTTGCCTTCAAGCGGGATACGCGCCAGCCGATGCGCGTTTGCCTGGACAATGTCCCGCGCCCCTTGATCGCCGGTCAGGCGGGTCAGCGCGAGGAAGCAATCCGCAGGAAACAGGACCGGGTGACCGGGCGTTCCGTCAGCGCCGCAGGCCTGTTGAAGCATCGGATGAGGAAGGGCGCGGAACCCCTTGATAAGCTGCATCATATCCGCAGTCTCAAGGTCAGGCATATCACCGGGCAGTATCATCACGGCAGACATCCCCTTCGGCAGGAGTCCAACCCCGCGTCGCAGCGAAGCAGACATGCCGTCGGATGCATCCGGGATCGCAATAAGTTGCACCGGCAGCCCGGCCAACGCCGCACAGCGCGGATGGTCGTGATCCGGCACGGTGACGGTCACATGGCAGCCGGTGGCCAATGCACGACTGGCCTGCCTGCGCAGCAGCGGGGCATCGTCGACCACTTCGAGCAGTTTGTCTTTCCCAAGCATCCGGGAACTGGCGCCGGCAGCGGGGATCAGAATGGCAATATCATGCATGGGGCATTTATAGCAGAAAGTGCGGTCATTTGTCAGCCAGAGCTGTGTCAGAAACGGTCGATATTGTATCAGGGCAGAAGAGTTTCCCTAATTGCTGCAGTAGCATAGCGTCCTTTCTTCGCACGGTCGGTGCGGGATTGATGCGCGGGAGATCCGGTCATGCCATGGGAAATCCACCTCGTCGTCTGGCCTGGCAATCCCTGGCTGTCCGGATCGGCCAGCGTTGCCATCCCGAACGTGAACGCATCGGAAACTGCGTTACGTAAGACTGTCGTCGCGTAATGTTCTTGCATAAAATCAATGCCTTGCTAGAGCGTTTGAATTTGCTAATATTGCTTACTCAAAGGAAAGAGAGGCGATCATGACATTGGCCGACATCCCCGGCGATCAATCTGTTCGCCTGGAAGAGCTCAAAGGGTACAATATACTCGACACCGAGACGGGACCGGATTTTGACGCGCTCGTCGCACTGGTGGCGAGGTTGCTCGATGTTCCGACAGCCTTGATCAGTTTTGTGGATGACAGCCGGCAGTGGTTCAAAGCCCGTGTCGGTCTGGATGTCGCGCAGACCGATCTCGAATCCTCGATCTGCTCGCATGCGATCTTACACGATGACTTGACGGAAATTCCCGATACGCTCGATGACGATCGCACACGCGACAACCCTCTGTGTTCCGGGATGACCGGGAAGATGCGGTTTTATGCAGGTGCGCCGTTGATCACGCCGACTGGCCGAGCGATTGGTACGCTCTGCGTTCTGGATGACAAGCCGCGCGTCTTGACGGATCTGCAGCGCGATGTGCTGCGGGTGATGGCGCAGCAGGTCATGAAGCAGCTTGACTTGCACAGGGCACTGGCTGCGGAAGAGGTGTTGCGCGATGAAATCGACCACCGGGTCAAGAACTCGCTGCAGACGGTTTCGTCTTTTCTGCGAATCTATAGATCACGGGCAGACCATGACGAAACCCGTGACATTCTGCAGGCGGTGGACCGGCGGGTGACGGCGGTGGCAGAGCTGCACGCGGCCTTGTACCAATCAAACAGCCACAAGAGTGTTTCGCTCTCCGAGTATCTTGATCGGATGGTCGTCCTGCTGCAAAGCCAAGCTCCGGCCGGCATCGTGCTTGAAATCACATGCGCGCCGCTGACCGTGTCGCCGCAGGTCGCCTCCTCGCTCGCGCTGATCATCAGCGAATTTGCCGCCAATGCGTTCAAACATGCCTTTCCGGAGGGCGCCGGCGGGGTGGTGTCGATCGCGGTGTCGGAAGACGCGGGGAGCCTTGTGCTGATTTGCCGGGACAATGGCACTGGCGGCGAGAGCAAGGGCCCCATCGACGCCAGTACCGGAATCGGCATTCGGCTGATGGAAGCCTCCGCCGAGCAAATCGGCGGCACCATGAATGCCGGGCCACAGCCCGGGGGCTATTGTCTCGATCTTACTGTTCCACTGGAGCCCGCGCCCTAGAGCGGACGCACCTTCAACTGTGTGATGCGATTGTTTTCGCGCGCGACGACTTCGAAGCGGAAGCCGTGAAACGAGAAAACCTGTCCGACGGTCGGGATCATCTGCGCCTCGTGAATGACCAGACCGGCGATGGTGTTGGCTTCGTCGTCGGGCAGGGACCAATCGGTCGCGCGATTGAAATCGCGGATCGTCATGCCCCCGTCGATCCAGTAATTGCCATCATCGCCCTTTTCCAGCGTATCGCTGCCCTGCGGGTCGTGTTCGTCGGTGATTTCGCCGACGATCTCTTCGAGAATGTCCTCCAGCGTGATCAGGCCTTGCAGCGAGCCGTATTCGTCCACGACCAGCGCGAAATGCGTGCGGCGGCGCAGGAACTGGCGCATCTGATCGTCGAGCGACGTGGTGTCCGGCACGAAGTAGGGCTTCATGGCGACATCCAGAACACGGAACTCGCGGAAGCGTTCCTCTGCCGCGCCGCCATCCTCGTAGAGCTTGTACATCGCGCGCACGAGATCCTTGGCATGCACGACGCCGACGATGTTCTCCGGCTCTCCGCGATAGACCGGCAGGCGGGTGTGCGGGCTTTCAAGGCATTGCTGCAGGATTTCCTGCGGATCGGCGCTGGCGTTGATCATCTCGATACCCGAGCGGTGCAGCATGATTTCCTCGACCGTGCGTTCGGACAGATCCAGCGCCCCGAGAATGCGGTCGCGGTCTTCCTTTTCGACAATGCCTTCGGAATGGCCGAGTTGCAGCGCGCCTGCGATCTCTTCGCGCACGGCGAGGATGTGGCTGTCCGGGTCGGTGGGGACGCCGAACACCCGCAACACCCCGCGCACAAGAACCCGCACCGCGGACACCACCGGGGCAAACAGTTTGACGATCAGAGCAATCGGGGCCGCCACGCGCGAGGCGGCGGTCTCGGGATTGGTGATGGCGTAGGTTTTCGGCAGCACCTCGGCAAAGATCAGAACCAGCAGCGTCATCACCAGGGTCGCCAGCGCCACGCCGCTCTCACCAAACAGCCGGGTAAAGAGCGCCGTCGCCAGCGAGGTAGCCAGGATGTTGACGAGGTTATTGCCAAGCAGGACCGAACCGATCAGCCGTTCATTGTCCTCGGTGATCTTGAGCGCCGTCGCCGCTCCGCGCGAGCCTTTGTCGGCGCCGTTGCGCAATTTCCCGCGCGAGGCGGCGGTCAGCGCGGTTTCGGACCCCGAAAAGAAAGCGGACAGCATCAACAGCGCCACGATTGACGTGGATGTGATCCAGAAGGCGGTATCCAGCAGGCTGGTTTCGGGTTCCATGTGGCGGGCGTTCCTTTATTGATTAAAGGGGTTATGGGGGCCGGGCTCTCTGCATTCAAGGGCTTGGAACATGTTGGTCACATCCACCCGCCGCAAAGTCCTGTCTTCGGCCGGTCCGGTGCTGGTATTCGGGGGGCCGTACTCCAATCTTCAGGCGACGCAGGCCATACGTGCCGTCGCCGAAGCGCGCGGCATTCCGCCGGAACGCTGTATCTGTACTGGCGATGTTGTCGGCTACTGTGCCGATCCCGAAGCGACCATCGACGAGATCCGGGACTGGGGCTGTCATGTGATTGCGGGCAATGTCGAACGGCAACTGGCGGAAGGGGCGCTGGATTGCGGTTGCGGATTCGAGGCTGGCTCGGTCTGCGATCGTCTTGCGGCGGGCTGGTATGCCCATGCCAATGCGCGGGTCGGTGCGGCAGCGCGGGCCTGGATGGCCGCTTTGCCAGATGTGCTGTGTTTCGAAGACAAGACGCGTGGCCCTGTGTGGGTCCTGCATGGTGGCAGCGATGCGGTCAACCGCTTTGTCTGGCCGGACACTTCCGCCGAGGGTCTGGAGGCGCAGATCGCTGGCCTCGCCCCAGCATCATCGCCGCGCGGGCCAAAGGTTGTTCTTGCCGGCCACAGCGGCATGCCCTTCATGACCCCGGTGCAGAATGGGCTTTGGGTCAATGCCGGGGTCATCGGCCTGCCGCCCAACGACGGCGCGCCGCTGACACGCTATGCCATCCTGCACGGCGACGGGCAGGCAGAGATTTGCGCGCTGAGCTATGATTTCGAGGCCGCTGCACAGGCGATGGAACAGGCCGGTTTGACGCAAGGCTATCATTACGCCCTGCGCAGCGGCTGGTGGCCGTCGGAAGACATCCTGCCGGCCGGGCTGCGGCGTCAGTCCCTGGCCAGGGGGTGATGATCCAGAACCAGCGCGCGCAGGCGCTCTTCGAGCACATGGGTGTAAATCTCGGTCGTCGCCACATCCGCATGGCCAAGCAACGTCTGGATCGAGCGCAGGTCGGCCCCGTTCTGCAGAAGGTGCGTGGCAAAGGCGTGGCGCAGCGTGTGCGGCGAGACCTTGTCCGGCATGACACCGGCGCGCACCGCGATCTCCTTGATCAGCATATAGAACCCGTGGCGCGTTAGATGTCCCGCCTTGCCGCGTGAGGGAAACAGGAAAGCGGAGGCCGGTTTGCCTTTGACCCGTTTGATGTCCTCTTCCGCATCGCGCGCCGCCAGCCAGTCTGCCAGCGCCTCCCGCGCGGGCGGAGAGAGCGGCACCATGCGCTCCTTGCCGCCTTTGCCTCGGATCAGCAACATGCGCGGATCGCCGCGCGCGGAACTCAGTGGCAGCGAGACCAACTCGCTCACCCGCATACCCGTGGCATAGAGCACCTGCATCAGGCAGCCGTTGCGCAGGTTGTCAGCGGTCGTGCGCCCTTGCTCCGTGGCGGCGATCAACAGCCGGTCGACCTCTTCGATGGTCAGAGTCTTGGGCAGCCGCTTGTCGCGCCCCGGTCCGGAGATCTGGATCGCCGGATTGTCGCTGCGCAGGCCTTCTTCAAAAGCAAAGCGATAGAGCTGTTTGATCGCCGAGAGCCGACGCGCCCGTGTCGCGCGGGACAGCCCCTGTCGATCGCAATAGACAAGGTAGTCCTCGACGTGGCGCTTTTCCGCCGTGGTAAAATCCAGGTCGCGATCCCCGAGCCACGTTTCGGCGTGGCTCAGGTCGCGCTCGTAGGCGGCCAGTGTATTGCCCGCCGCGCCGCGCTCCGCCGCCATGGCTTCGAGAAAATTCGCGATCCAGAATCGGGCGCTCATCGCCGCGCCCGCTCGGCATCGAGGATCATCAGTTGCAGGGCGGCCCGGCGTGCCACATCCTCCAGCCCGATCCCGCGCAGCGTAACCAGCGCATCGGTCAGATCCGCAGCATTGCCATCGGCACCTGAGTTGAACAGGGCCACGGCGCGCAGGATGACTTCGCCAAGCCGCCCCTGCGCCAGTTGCTCGTGCAGAACCGCCGGAATCTGCGCCCCGGAGAACCCGGCCGCCACGGCTGCCGAATGCGGCAGCGCGACCACCCCGGCGTCGGGCGGCATCTGCCCGCGCGCGATGGCTGTCAGGAACCGGACCTCAGGACCTTCATCGCCGATCCGGCTGCTCAGAGCCTCGTAACCGGGCGAAAGGAAGACGCTGCGCAGCGCCATACGGCTTGCCCGGCCGCTCAGTCCAAGACCGACAAGCCGTTCGGCAAACAGATCCGCGAAGGGCACAAGCAACCCGGCGCTGGCCATTTGTGACCAGACCTTGGGCAGGGCCAGCGAGACCGCATCCGGCGCCCCGCGGTTCAGCGCCTTCTCGAAGTCTTGCAGCGCATCGATCCGGTCCCAGACCCCGCCGGACGCGGCCGGTTCGCGCAGGGTGTAGAGGCCAAGCAATTGGTTGGCAGGCAGCGCGCCGACACGGGCCAGCCGCTCGGCGGCCTCGATCTGCGCGCGCCAGCCGTTGTCGCCGCCCAGATCGAGCACCGAAAACGCCAACGGCAGCGGCGCGGTCGGCAAAGGCTCGCCCATGGCTTCGAACAGCCGGAACTCCAGCGGCGTCGGGCGCACCGGCGGGATCAGTGCCGGGCGCTCCTCGGCGAGCGCGTCGTCGAGAAACCGCTCCAACAGATCCACATCGCGCGCGGGAAGATCGCCGAGCGTGCGCGCCGAGCCAAGCAGCAGCGTTGCCCGCTGCCAATCGCCGCTGCGCGCGGTGCAAAAGATCCGCAAGGCGATGTCGTTGCTCAGGCCGGGCGTGCTGCGCAAGGCGGCGCAGGGCGCGTTTGTCTGACCAAGCAACAGGTTGAGATCCGCCCAGCGCGAGAACAGCTCGGGCGTATCGTGCCCGGCGATTTCGATCAGGGCCTGCGCCTCTTCCACGGCGCCAAGCCGGATCAGCCAATCGAGCCGCGCCCCGAGATGCGCAATGCCCGCCGCGCCGGACGCGGGCGGATCCGCCTCGGCAAGCATCAGCGTGTGCAAAAGCTCGCGCAGGGCGGGCACCGCCGGGCGCGCGGCGGTGATCAATTCGCGCAGCCGCATGGGATCAGAGCCGATCCAGAGCGTGCCGGGCAGGCCGGTGACGCGCGATGACAACAGGCCGGCACCGCCGCTCCCGGGATTGTCCAGCGGCGTCTCCGAGACGATCGGGGCCGTCGCACTATTAGCCACGGGGTCGCTTTGCGCCAGCAGCGCACCGCCGGGCCAGGCAAGACCGGCACTGCACAATCCCGCGAGCAAACGTTTCATGGCGCGATTTCTGTTGGTTCTATTTGGCATCAAGCTCGACTGGCAGGCGAATCTCGGTTTGGGGCGGGCTGAAATCCGCTCCGAAGAACGGTCCCAGATAAGCATAGCCGATCAGCACTATTGCCCCAAGAACAAGAAGATAGAACAGATATTTCAGTATGCGCCCCATGCGCGGTTCTCCCTGCCTCGGTGTTTTTTAAAGTTTATACCTAGCCTTTTTGTCGCGTTCACGTCATTCACGCAACGAAGAAACGAATGGGCGTAAGATGGCCGAGGGGACACGGGCAAAGCGGCTGATCCTGCACAAGACGGTTGTGCTGGTCGGTATGATGGGCGCAGGCAAGACCGCCGTCGGGCGGACTCTCGCTGGCCAGTTGCGCGTGCCATTCCGCGATTCCGATCACGAGATCGAACAGGCCGCCAACATGAGCATCGCCGAGATTTTCGAACGCGACGGCGAGCCGTTTTTCCGCCGCAAGGAAACCCAGGTCATCGACCGCTTGCTGGATGCGACGCCTTGCGTTCTGTCCACCGGCGGCGGCGCGTTCATGAGCGCGGACAACCGCACAATGATCAGCAAGAAGGGCGTTTCGGTCTGGCTCAATGCCGATCTGGATGTGCTGTGGGAGCGGGTGCGCCACAAGGACACGCGCCCGCTGCTGCGCTCGCCGGACCCGAAAGGCACGTTGAAGGCGCTTTATGACAAGCGTGTTCCAACCTATGGGCTGGCCGATGTGATCGTGATGTCCGAGGCGCAGCGCTCATTGGAGGCGATGGCCCGGATCGTGCGGGAAACCTTGCTTGAGACGCGCCCCGATGTATTGGAGAGCCAGACATGACCCAAATCGTTGACGTTCCACTGCCGGGCCGGGCCTATCAGGTGCGCATTGGCGAGGGGCTGCTTGCCCGGGCCGGACAGGAGATCGCACCGCTGCTGCACCGCAAACGTGTGGCCATCGTCAGCGATGAAAACGTCGCAGCGCTGCATCTCAAATCGCTGGAGGACGCGCTGGCCGCGACGGGGATCGCGTCAGTGTCGCTGGTGCTGCCCGCGGGCGAGTCGACGAAGGGCTGGCCACAATTCACCCGCACGGTCGAATGGCTTCTGGAGCAGAAGGTCGAGCGGCGCGATGTGGTTGTTGCTCTCGGGGGCGGTGTGATCGGCGATCTGGTGGGGTTCGCGGCGGCGGTGCTGCGGCGCGGGGTGCGCTTCGTGCAGGTTCCGACCTCGCTGCTGGCGCAGGTCGACAGCTCCGTGGGCGGCAAGACCGGGATCAACGCACCGCAGGGCAAGAACCTGATCGGAGCCTTTCACCAGCCGGCGCTGGTTCTGGCGGATGTCGGCGTGCTGGGGACGCTGACCGGCCGCGATTTTCTTGCTGGCTATGGCGAGGTGGCGAAATACGGCCTTCTGGGCGATGCTGATTTTTTCGACTGGCTTGAAGAAAACGGCCCTGCCGCGGCGGCGGGCGATGTGGCGGCGCGCACTTACGCGGTGAAACGCTCGGTGGAGATGAAGGCCGAGATCGTCCTGCGCGACGAGACAGAGCAGGGCGACCGCGCGCTGCTGAACCTGGGGCATACGTTCTGTCATGCGCTGGAGGCGGCGACGGGCTATTCCGACCGGCTGTTGCACGGCGAGGGCGTGGCGATCGGCTGCGCGCTTGCCTTCGAGCTTTCGGCCCGGCTTGGCCTGTGTTCGCAGGAAGACCCGAGCAGGGTGCGTGCGCATCTTGCGACGATGGGCATGAAGCGCGACCTGAAGGACATTTCCGGCGATCTTCCAGACGCGGAGACCTTGCTCGACCTGATGGGGCAGGACAAGAAGGTCATCGACGGTCAGCTTCGCTTCATCCTTGCCCGTGGCATCGGGCAAAGCTTTGTCACGTCCGATGTGCCGCGCGAGGCGGTGCTTGGTTTGCTCTCGGAGCAGCGTGCCGCCTGCGGCTGAGCCGAAGTCCCCTGCGCAGACATCGAAAAAGGGCGCCCCGAAAGGCGCCCTTTGGATCATGCTTGCGGGCCGTAATCACCCCTTCCGGCGACGACGCACCATGGCCAGACCACCAAGACCCGCGAGCAGCAACGGCAGGGCCGCCGGAACCGGTACGGGGGACAGACCGCCGCCTGCGCCGCCTGTCGTCACGCTGTAGCCGTTACCGAATCCACGAACCTCTTCGTCATAGAGCGGATCGCCGTCAAAGGAATGGATCGAGTTGCGCACTTCGAGATAGGACAGGTTCGCGTCCTCCCAGCTGAACGAAGTCCCGCCGGTCAGGCTTTCAAAGTAATTATCGTCGAACCCGGCCGCAAAGAAGCCGACTTCTGTAGATCCGTCCGGACGCGTCGAGTTTAACATCATGACGAAGATCGCGTCGATGGTTCCGATACTCGCATCCCCTGTCGCGAAGTTGTTGCTTGCGTAGATCGGCATCGGGCCGGGCACGACTTCCGTGCTTGTGCCTTGCGCGTTGGTGATCGTGGCGTTCACCGTTCCCGTGGCGCCCACGACGGTCGGATTGGCGCCGGTGTCCGGATCGAATGCGCCGGTTTCCAGGGCGGCTGTATTGAGCGTCGCGGGATCGAAGGTGAAGTTGAATCCGATCGTTCCGGTGCTTTCGATGTCATAGGGGTTAGCAGCGGGTGGCGCGGTGGGAATCTGTGACGCGTCCCAAACGTTGGCCTCTTCGGTCAGGATACGGATGTACTCGTCCCAAAAAACATATTCGCCGGAAAACGGATCCGCATAATTCGGATCGCCGTCCTTATCGTAGCTGATCCGCTGGGTCACGTCCACGGAGGTGGATACGGTCAGTGTGGCTGCGGAGGCCGCAACGGGAAAAAGGGCAGCTGTGGCAAGGACAGAGAAGAGCGTGGTCTTTATCAGGGTCATGAGGCCTCTCGCGCTAACGTGGAATGGTCCGAAGTTTCAAAAGCGCTCTATTTTTAGCAGCGTTGCCATCATTTTGCCAGAATTCGACCGGTTTTTTCGTGGTTAACAGACTGTTGAAACGCAAAAAAACCGTTCGGGAGATGGGTCAGGGTGGTGTCAGGATAAGTGTACACCCCTATAAGAAGAGCGGCGCAAACGATGCGCCGCTCTTGTCTTTTCTCAGAGCACCTCGGCTCAGAACGGAATTTCGTCGTCGATATCGCGGGCCGGGGCGCGCGACGGCCCGGAACCGGAGCTGGAGCCACCGCCGTATCCGCCCTCATCATAGCCGCCACGGTCATCATATCCGCCGCCGCCACCGCCGCCAAAGCTGCCACCGGCGCCGCCGCCACCACCACCGGCGCCGCCCGGGCTGTCAAGGAAGGTCAGCTCACCGGCATAGGGGCGCAGCACGACCTCGGTCGAATACCGGTCTTGACCGTTCTGATCCTGCCATTTGCGGGTTTCGAGTTTGCCCTCGACATACACCTTGGACCCCTTGCGCAGGTATTGCTCGGCCAGGCGGGCGAGGTTTTCGTTGAAGATGGCAACCGAATGCCATTCCGTCCGTTCACGGCGCTCGCCGGTGTTGCGATCCTTCCAGTTCTCGGAGGTCGCGATCCGCAGGTTGCAGACCTTTCCGCCGTTCTGAAAGCTGCGCACCTCAGGGTCACGCCCCAGGTTGCCCACCAGGATCACCTTATTCACTGAACCGGCCATGCGTCGTTCCCCTTCGAATCTTGTCGGCAGATAATTGCCGCACGGTATACCACCCCGTGCCGGGGCATAAAGGGGCGGCTGGCCAAATCTGAAGGATTGGGTATAGTGCAGGCGATTTTGTGCTTGGAATTGGGACGGTGCGATGTTTCGGGGGATCTTGAGCCTTGTGATCGGGGCGGCATTACTATGCACGTCAACGGTCGTGGTGGCCGAACAGGTATCGACGCAGGGCCGGGCCCGCCTGTTTTCCAATCAGACTCGCGTTCTCGATAGCCGGGCATCCCAACAGTACAACAACTCCGTTCGTCTCAAACCGGCCAGTGTCATCACCCCAACCAAATACGGCGCGCTCGACGGAACGCTGCCGAGCTATCGGGGCAGCTATCGCGGTGCATTCGTTGATATGGCCCGCGCCGCTGCGCGCAAACATGGTGTGCCAGAGGATCTGTTCCTGCGGCTGGTCAATCAGGAATCGCGCTTCAACGCCTCTGCCAAATCACACAAGGGCGCCATCGGCCTTGCCCAGCTGATGCCGGGCACCGCGCGTGTGTTGGGCGTCAATCCGCATGACCCGCAGCAGAACCTTGAGGGTGGCGCGCGCTATCTCAAGATGCAGTTCGAGACCTTCAAGAGCTGGCGCCTTGCGCTCGCCGCCTATAACGCGGGTCCCGGCGCGGTAAAGAAACATGGCGGCATACCGCCCTACCGTGAGACGAAAAACTACGTCAAGAAAATCTGGGGCAGCTAAGCCTGGCCGCCCCCGGAGGGGATTACACCTTCCGGTCAATCCCCTTTGATCTGTCACGCGGGGGGCGGCAGGGTCAGATCCATTGCGCACCAGATCGCGTCATGATCCGAGGTCGTTTCGGGCACACGGGTAAATCCGGCGCTCTGCATTCGGTCATGGGTGAATTTCGACAGCAGAATGTGATCCAGCTGCTGTTTCTTGCCATCGTAGATATAGGTGTATTGCTCCTCAATCGGCAGCTCGGCCGTGGCGGAGATCAGGTTGTAACTGGTGTCCAGCTTGCCTGCCATGATGTCGATGGGGCGGGTGCGGGGTTCGTCATTCATATCGCCGGCAATGAGGGTAAAGGAGGGGCTGCGCAGGCTGCCCTGCTCGACGCGCGGGCGCGACAGATCGCGCATGATCTTGGCCTGCACATCGCGCAGACGGCGGGTTTCTTCTGTGCCGCCCCGGCGCGATTTCAGATGACAATTGAAGATCGTCAGGACGGTGTCATCGACCTCGATATCGACCCGCAGGAACTTGCCCAAAGAACCCATCATCTCCCGCTCGCGCGCGTCGATATAGGGCACAGCGGTTTGGTCAAGGCGCGTAACAGGCCGAATGGACACCGGCGTCGCGCTCAGCACCGCCACGTTCTGTCCGGTGAACGGATCAAGCGTTTCCGAACAGTAGGCGTGCTTCAGCGGCGAGCCGAGCGCCTGCAGCCTCGCCAGCAACGGGTCAAGCGTCACCGGCCCTTCGACCTCCTGCAGGGCGATGATATCGGGCCCGCGTCCCGGGGTCGGACCCATCGCGATGATAGCCTGCGCGATGCGCTCGATCTTTTCGTTGATCCCGCCCGGCGGCAAACGCAAACCCCAGCGTTTCAAGGGGTCTTCATCGTCGAAAAGCCATTCGGTGTTGAAGGTTGCAAACACAAAGGGCATGGAAAATTCCTCTCGCGGCAGTTGTTGCTATTGGCGTTCAATAAACGCCATAGTTGAAACCTATGCGAAAGCGGCCGGATGTGTAAATGACGCCGTGGTCCGCCTCGCCGGTGCCGAAGGCCTACCTGCGGGTCAGTCGCCCCTGACGACAGGGTCCGATCAGGCCGCGAAGCCGAGTTTGTAGAGATGGATCTCAAACGACGGATGCATGTCCGCGCCCAGAACACCGGGCCGGAAATGCCGATAGAGGGAGCGCCAATATGGCTGGATGATGACCCAATCACCGCGCAGGATCGTTTCGATCTCGGCCATCACCGTGCGCCGCGCCTCGGCATCGGCAATCGACAGGGCGGCGTTCAACCGGATGTCAAAGTCGGGGTTGGAATAGCCGGACTCATTCCACGCCTCACCCGTCCGATAGGCCAGCGCAAGCACCTGAACACCCAGCGGGCGGTGGTTCCATTCCGTGGTCGAGAACGGATACTTGGCCCAATCATTCCAGAACGTCGATCCGGGCAGAACCCGCCGACGGACCTTTATCCCGGCGTCGCGCAGCTGGGCGGCGGCGGCATCTGCCGTGTTCTTTGTGAATCCGTCATCCAGCGAAACCAACTCATGCTCGAACGCGGCCATGCCGATCTCTTCGAGACGTGCGGCGGCGTCCCGCGGCGCATAGGGGGCCGGACCGATATCGGCGTATTCCGGATGGACCGGCGCGACATGGTGGTTCTCGGCCACTGTGCCAAGCCCGGCATAGCCCAGTTCAAGACAGATGCCATTGTCGACCGCCTTGACCAAAATCTCGCGCAGCTTCGGATCGGCATAGATCGCGGTTCCGTCAACCAGCGTTTGTTGATTGAACCGAATGACGACGGTGGCCCCGGTGACGACCTCGGATTTCTCCAGGCCAATGGCGTCGCCGATCGCGATGAATTCGTTCACATTCTGATACAGCATGTCGACTTCGTCGGCCTCTATGGCAGCGATCCACGCGGCGGGGTCCGTGCCATAGTCGAGGAATTCGATCCGGTCGAGCGCGGCGCCACCGATGCCGTTTGCCGAGGCGCCCCACCATTGATGATCCACGTTCCTGACCAGCACCCCCTTTTTACCGACCTCAAGGCTTTCGGGCAGGTAGGGTCCGGTGCCGATGGGATTGGTCAGCATGGCTGCCGGGTCGTGAGAGCTGTGAACGACGGCGGCCGGGTAGTCGGCCATGCCGGCAATGATCGTGATGTCCGAGATGGGCAGCACGATCCTGACCGTGTGGTCGTCCACCGCCGTGACCGCGCCCGCCATGAGTTTGTTCGTCTCTGCGTCAATCAGCGGTGCCATGCGCGCGGCCATCGAATTGCCCTCGACGGAGCGGTCGCACCAATACGCGATCATCCGCACCACATCGGCGGAGGTAAAGGCCTCGCCGGTATTCCACGTCACGCCCTTGCGCACGTTCAACGTGTACTCGGTGGCATCGTCATTGGCTTCCCAGCTTTCGAGCAGCATGCCGCGCAGGCTGCCGTCGCGGTTGTATTCGACCATGTATTCGAGCCAGCCGCGGGTAAAATTGGAAATCTGCGTCCAATCAAAGGTGCGCGGGTCCTTCAGGGCACGCACTTCTTGCTGAATGCGCAGGGTGCCACCTTGCTGCATGGGGGTGGCGGCCTCGGCAGGACTCCCCAGACCGCCAAACGCATAGGCCGCCGGGACCGACACGCCCAGAGCCGTGGTCCGCACAAGAAACTCGCGGCGATCCAGCAGCCCGGCCCTGAGTTCTTCTGCGTACATACGGGCCGCCGGATGGATCCGGGTGCCGTCGGACGTATGCGTCATGCGTGTCTCCCTGAGATCGGCCTGAGTTCCCGTGGCGCGCGTCCTGATGCCCGAGATGCGAGGCATGGTCTGCACCCTTCAGGGACTATTGCGCATGACTCTTTGCCCGGGGTCAATGCTTCGTTTCTTCGGGTCCGGACCGGCCAGTATCGGCAAAATGTTCCTGAAACGCCAATTCTCCTGCGTTATTTGACCTGGGCAAAGCTCAGCGGCTGCGCGATTGCGCCCGCAGGGCCGTCGGCGACAGTCCGGTGTGATTTTGCACGAACCGGGTGAAATAGGCCGGCGAGGCAAAGCCGAGATCGCGGGCGATGATCTGCACGGCGGGCGTGGGGCTGGCGAGGGCAATGCGTGCCGCGTGCAATTTGCGTTCGGTCAATATATCGGCGGCGGTCTTGCCACAGGTCTGGCGGCACACGCGGCTCAGATGCGTGGGGGTCACGTTCAGAGCTTCCGCATAGGCCGCCATCGCAAGAGGCGTTCGAAAATCCCGGGTGACCTTCTGGGCGAATTGCCGAACAAGCCGTGTGGCGGCGGTGTCGCGGCTCTCGTCCGCCTGTCCCGCCTGCATCTGCCGGTTCAGCCATACCCCCAGCAACGCGACATACGCCTCGATGGCCTCTTCCAGCAGTGGCCTGCGTTGTGCAAGCTCGCGTTGAATCGTGTCCATGGTGCCCGTCAGTTCTGCCTGTGCCAGGCTCTCGCGGATGCGCAGGTGCACGGGATCTTTCGGCAGCCTGCCGGTCAGCCCCGCCGGGCTTTCAAGATAGAGCGCCTGCGCGGTGTTGGGCAGATCGACGGAGAACAGGGTGCCTGCAGGCAGAAAAAGGGCGCTGTGCATCGACAGGCCGCGCCGGACCCCGTTTACGATCACCCGGCCCTGACCCCGTGTGATCCACAACAAATAGTTGTCTGGCCGGTCATGTTGCAAACCGTATTTCCAGGCCGCACCCTGCGCCGCGAGACCAAAAGAGCCGCAGGCAACCGGTCCTTTCGGAGCCGGGGCCGGAGGCATGGCCTTGCGCAGAAAGGTGGGCACGCCGCTCATGCCAACGCCCCGGGATGAACCCTGCGCCAGCCGGACATGCGGGCCTTGAACCATGTGCGCTGGCGCTTGGCGAATTGCCGCGTCAGGATCGTGGCGCGCGCAGAGGCGGCCGGGAGCGGCATCTCCCCCCGCACCACGGCAATCAACTCGGCCGCTCCGATGGCCTTTGAAGACGGCAGGGTCGGGGACCAGGAAGGCAGGTTGGCCTGTGCCTCCTCCAATGCTCCGGTGGCGATCATCTTGTCGAATCGTGCCTCGATCCGCGGTGTCAGCCAGTCTTTTGGCGCCTCAAAAAGGGCAGTTTGCGCATGATTGAGCGGCAAGAGTGGCGGCGGTGTCTGCGCCTGCCAGGCGGCCAGCCCCTGTCCCGTGCTCCGAAGCACCTCCCAGGCGCGCATCACGCGGGCCGGATTGTTCCGATCAATGCGCGCGGCGGTTTCGGCATCCAAGTCCGCGACCATTGCTTCGAGCCCGATCTTTGCCAGCAGCGCGGCGCCTTCCGCGCGGATCTCCGGCGGCGTGGCCGGAATCTCCGCCAATCCATCGGTCAGGGCAGTGAAATACAGCCCCGTGCCGCCAGTCACGATCAACCGCGCCCCGGATTGGCGCAAGTCCGCAACAGCCCGCAGCCAGTCTCCGACGGAATAGGGCGTATCGCCCGCCACGTGCCCATAAAGCGCATGGGGTGCACGGTTTTCGTCTTCAGCGGAGGGCCGCGCGGTCAGGATTCGCCAGTTCTCGTAGACCTGAATGGCGTCAGCGTTGACGATCACGCCGCCCTGTAGTTCGGCGAGCGCCAGCGCCAGCGCGGATTTTCCGCTGGCCGTGGGTCCGGCGATCAAAACCGGCCGCGCAGGGTCGAATTCTCGCGCGATTTCTCTCGCGGCCACCATGTGCGACACTGCCATTTTGCTCTGGTCCGGTCCTGTTGCTTGCCATTGCCGCATTGCAGCAGCGAGCCATTGCAGCCACTGCGGATTTGCGCCAAATATGGCGCGATCATATCCCCCAGCCTAGATGGAGCGCAACATGACCGAAACCGGCACGCCAGAAACAAAGTTCAGACGCGTGATGTTGAAGATCTCCGGCGAGGCCTTGATGGGGGATCAGGGCTTTGGCCTGCATCCGCCGACGGTTCAGCGCATCGCCAACGAAGTGAAAACCGTGCACGACATGGGCGTCGAGATCTGCATGGTGATTGGCGGCGGCAACATTTTTCGCGGGCTCGCGGGCAGCGCGCAGGGCATGGAACGCACCACGGCGGATTACATGGGCATGCTTGCGACAGTGATGAACGCCCTTGCGCTGCAGTCCGCGCTCGAAGGGTTGGGGGTGTTTTGCCGGGTCATCAGTGCCATTCGCATGGATGAGGTGGCCGAACCCTACATTCGCCGACGTGCCGTGCGTCACCTTGAGAAAAAGCGTGTCTGCATTTTTGCCGCCGGAACGGGAAATCCATATTTCACCACCGACACGGCCGCGACGCTGCGGGCGAATGAAATGGCCTGCGAAGCAATCTTCAAGGGCACGAAGGTGGACGGCGTCTACGACAAGGATCCGGTCAAACATGCCGATGCGGTGCGCTACGACAGCGTGTCCTATGACGATGTGCTTGCGCAGCATCTCAATGTCATGGACGCCAGCGCTATCGCTCTGGCCCGCGACAACAATCTGCCGATTATCGTATTCTCGCTTGACGAACCCGGCGGGTTCAAGGGGATCCTTGCAGGGCAGGGGACGTATACGCGCGTCCACGGCTGACACTCTGGCGTTTTGATGCGCGCAGCGCCCTTGGCGTCTCGCCGTAGTGCGACTTGTAGCTTCGGGTGAAGGCCGAGGGAGAGACAAAGCCGGTGGCTTTGGCGATTTCATGCACGGTTTGCCCGGTTTCCTGCACCAAACGCCTTGCCCGCGCGAGCCGCAGATCAAGATAAACTTGGCTTGGTGTCTTGCCAAGGCCGGTCTGGCAGCGGTGGCGCATCTGCTTTGGTGACAAGTCGAGCTCTCGCGCGATGGCGGACAGGGGCAGCGGCGTGTCGATATGCGCGGACATGACCGATTCCATCCGGCTGAGCAGGGGGTCTGCGGTTTCTTCGTTCTTGGGGCGCGATGGGAGGGCGGCACCGTTCAGCGCCGCGCGGCGGATTTCCGCGGCAAGTTCCGGAGCGATGGCCCGCGACAGCCATGCCAGAAGGGAATCGATCACCGTCAGGCCGCCGGGCGTCGTCAGACGCTGCCGCGCCAGGACAAAGGGAGCCTGCGTGCGCGCGATGTCAGGCCAGAGCGGATCGCGGTCCTGCGGCAAGGGGCCTGACAGCACAGCCTCACGCCCGGCTAGCAAGCCCAGCTCGGCCAGAATTTGCGTCCCGGACCCAATCCCGCCAATCGTTGCGCCGATCCGGTCCGCATCGAGCAAGAACCCACGAAGTCCAAAGGGAATCCGCGCCAAGGGGCTTTGGCCGGCGAAGACAAGAATAAGATCGAGCCCCGGCCCACGATCCCAGCCCTTGGCATCAGGAAAGAGCCGCGCGCCCTCGGCGGTGGCGACCGGCTCTCCGGTCAGGGTGCGGGTGCGGAAGGTGATCAAGGGCCGTCCGGCGGCGCGGTTGGCGTGTTCCAGCACATGCCGCGTCAGGGCCATATCCAGCATGGGCGCGTCGGGGCATACCACGAAACAGACTTGCATCCTGTCCTCTTTATGAAACCCGCCGATCCTGCTGCGGTACGAGCTGTTTTGGAGCAGAAACGTAAAGACTCTCTTGCCTTGACCTGCCTTTTGCGCACGAAATCGGGAGAATTCTGAGCGATGCCGCAATCTGGCAGGCTTTTCGAACAGGGTTGGGTTCGATGAATTCCGCACAGCATTTGCATGCGCCGCGATGCCCGGCCCATGCGGTGCCGGAACTCGCCGAATTTACGGTTTCCCTCCAAAGCCATGCTCTATACAACACGCACGTTCTTTGGTTATAGCATCACCAAATTGCGCCGCCGGGTTTCGGCGACACCGAACAGGGGAGAGACAGGCAGATGTCAGAAGATTTCGAGCTTGATACCGATGATCTGAAGCGCCGCATGGATGGCGCGATCGCCAACTTGCGTACCGAATTCGCGTCGCTGCGCACAGGTCGTGCGTCCGGCTCAATGCTTGAGCCGATCATGGTCGATGCCTATGGCAGCATGACACCGATCAACCAGGTCGGGACGGTCAACGTGCCGGAGCCGCGCATGGTCACGATCAACGTGTGGGACAAGGGTCTTGTCGGCAAGGTTGAAAAGGCCATCCGCGAGTCGGGCCTCGGCATCAATCCGCAGCTCAACGGCACGATCATCATGCTCCCGATCCCGGAGTTGAACGAAGAGCGTCGCCGCGAGCTTGGCAAAGTTGCCGGTACCTATGCCGAACACGCCCGCGTCAGCGTCCGAAACGTACGCCGCGACGGGATGGACCAGATCAAGAAAGCCAAGGCCGATGGCCTCAGCGAGGATGACCAGAAGTTCTGGGAGCAGGAAGTCCAGGAGCTGACCGACAAATACATCAAGAACGTCGATGCGGCGCTTGAGAACAAGCAAGAAGAGATCATGCAGGTCTGAGCCGGGTCCGGGCGGTGTCTTGCCGACCCGCCCGTTGCCTTTGGCGAGTGCCTGAGCGATCATCTACACTTCCGGCTGAAGCCGGATTGCAAGGACGCCCTGATGAAACATTCCCTCCGTGAGACCCATGGCCCGCGTCACGTGGCCATCATCATGGATGGCAATGGCCGCTGGGCGACCATGCGCGGACGGCCCCGGCTGTTTGGGCATCACGCGGGCGCCAAACGGGTGCGCGAAGTCGTCGAAGCCTGCCCCGACCTTGGTATAAAGTATCTGACGATCTTTGCCTTTTCGACCGAGAACTGGAAACGCACACAGGTCGAGGTGGCCGGGCTGATGAGCCTGTTCCGCCGGTATATCGCCAAGGAGGCGCGCGCGCTCAAGAAGCAGAACGTCCAGGTCCGCTTTATCGGAGACCGGGTGCGGCTCGACAACAAGCTGATCGGCCTCATGGACGAACTCGAACAACTGACTGCGTCCTGCACGGGGACGAACCTGACCATTGCCCTGAATTATGGGGGTCGCGATGAGGTCGCCCGCGCCACGCAACGGCTGGCGCAGGATGTGGCGGACGGAAAGCTCGATCCGGCATCGGTGGATGAGGAGACGCTGCCGCGCTATCTTGATACACATGTCCTGCCGGATCCGGACCTTGTGATCCGCACCAGCGGCGAGGCGCGGATTTCGAACTTCCTGCTCTGGCAATCGGCCTACGCGGAATACGAATTTGTCGACACGCTCTGGCCGGATTTCACCGCCCTTGAACTGGGCGAGCTGGTGCGATCCTTTGCCAGACGCGACCGCCGGTTTGGAGCCGTGAAGAAATGAGTGCCAACTGGGAAGACCTCAAGCCGCGCGTTCTGTCGGGCGTTGCGATGATCGTTGTGGGCCTGATGACGGTCTGGCTTGGTGGACTGTGGTTTCATGCGTTGATCGGTTTGATTTCGGGCCTCATGGTCTGGGAACTGGTGCGCATGCTGGACCCGGAACGCCGGACCGAGGCGTTGATGCTTGGCGGCCTGGCGGCGCTGGTCTCGTTTCTGGCACCGCATTTGCCAGCCGCCGTGGCCTTGCCGCTGTTGCTGGCGCCCTCGATGGTCGGGCTTGGCCGTATGGGCCGCGGCGGGGTGACTTACGGTGTCTTTACGGCGCTCATCCTGCTCGCGGGTTTTGGCATGACAGGCCTGCGCGATGATTTTGGCCTGCTCTGGATGCTCTGGCTGGTTCTGGTCGTCGTGGTGACGGATGTGGCAGGCTACTTTGCCGGGCGGATGATCGGCGGTCCGAAGTTCTGGCCGCGCGTCAGTCCGAAGAAGACATGGTCCGGAACGGTTGCGGGCTGGATCGCGGCGGCTGTTGTCGGTCTGATCTTTGCGCAATGGACCGTGGCCGGGGCCGGCCTTGCCGGGGTGTCTGTCGCGATCAGCATGGCCAGCCAGCTTGGCGATGTTGCGGAAAGCGCCATCAAGCGCCGTTGCGGCGTCAAGGACAGTTCGTCGCTGATACCGGGACACGGCGGTTTGCTCGACCGCTTTGACGGCATGCTTGGCGCGTCGGTATTTCTCGTGATCGCAGGGCAGATCATCGGCTTCCCGCCGGGGCCCTGACAGGAGAGTCTGATGCGGCGCGTTTCCATCCTCGGGGCCACGGGGTCTATCGGACAGAATACCATCGACCTGATCGCACGGGCGCCGGAGGCTTATCACGTCGTGGCGCTGACCGGTGGTCGCAACGCGGCTGCGCTGGCGCGTGACGCGATCGCGCTCCGGGCAGAGATTGCCGTCGTTGCGGATGAGTCCGCCTTGCCGGAATTGCGCGAGGCTCTGGCAGGAAGTGGGATCGAAGCCGCGGGCGGGCGCGCGGCGCTGATCGAGGCCGCCAGCCGTCCGGCGGATTGGGTGATGTCGGCGATCGTCGGTGCGGCAGGCCTGGAGCCGGGGTTGCGGGCGTTGCAGGGTGGCGCAGCGCTGGCGCTCGCGAACAAGGAAAGCATGGTCTGCGCCGGGCCTTTGATGTTGAAGGCCGCGCGGGACGGGCAGGGCAGCCTGTTGCCGGTGGACAGCGAGCACTCGGCGGTTTTTCAGGCGCTGATCGGTGAGGATCTGTCAGCGGTTGAACGCATCGTGATCACCGCCAGTGGCGGCGCGTTCCGGGACTGGCCGCTGGAGGATCTCGACAAGGCAACTCCGGCGCAGGCGGCGACCCATCCCAATTGGGACATGGGCCAGCGCATCACCATCGACAGCGCGTCCATGTTCAACAAGGCGCTGGAACTCATTGAGACCAAGGAGTTCTTTGGCATCGACCCGGCCATGATCGAAACCGTAGTGCATCCTGAATCCATGATCCATGCGCTGGTCGGGTTCCGTGACGGCGCGCTGATGGCGCATGTGGGCATGCCGGATATGCGCCATGCCATCGGGTTTGCCCTGCATTACCCGGAGCGCCGCGCGCTGCCGGTGGAGCGGCTCGATCTTGTGAAGCTGGGTCAGATGACCTTCCGGCCCGCCTGCGAGACCCGCTGGCCCGCGCTGCGGCTGGCACGCGGGGTGATGGAAGCCGGCGGCATGGCCGGGGCGATCTTCAACGCGGCCAAGGAGACGGCCCTCGACGGTTTCATCGAAAATCGGATACAGTTCACCCGTATGGCGGCTGTTGTTGAAGAGGTCCTGACCAGCCTTTCGGCCCAGACGGGCCTTATTGATGCCGAAGTTACTCTTGATAACGTCATGCAGGCAGACCATCTCGCAAGGCAGAAGGCCCGAGAGTTCATGACGGTCTGACGGCTCAGAAAGAGGGGGCGAGACCTTGGAAATTACCACGCTGATGCCGCAATTCGGTGGCTCGCTCTGGAATATCCTGTTCTTCATCGTGGCATTGTCGATCATCGTCGCAATCCACGAGTACGGACATTACATTGTTGGCAAGAAGTCCGGGATCTTCCCGGAGGTCTTCTCGCTGGGCTTCGGCCCGGTGCTTTGGTCGCGCGTCGACCGTGATGGCACCAAATGGCAGATCGCGGCGATTCCCTTTGGCGGATATGTGAAATTTCGCGGGGATGCCAATCCCTCGGGCGGGCGTGACGAAGAGGTCTACCAGACGATCTCCGACGAACAGCGCCGCACGACCATGGACGGTGCGCCGCTCTGGGCGCGCACCGCGACGGTGGCTGCCGGACCGCTGTTCAATTTCATCCTGTCGCTGGCGATCTTTGCCGGTGTTTTCATGGTCAAGGGCCAGCCCGCCGATCCGCTGGTGATCGCAAGTCTGAAGCCGGTGCCTTTCGTTCAGGAACTGGAGGAGGGCGATCAGATCCTCGCCATCGCGGGCAAGGCTCTGCCGAGCGCGGAGGAAACCGCCGCTTACAACGAATTCATGGCGGATCTGCCGCGCGAGCCGGTGCTGGAGTACCGTGTTTTGCGCGATGGTCGCGAGATGACCGTAGACGGACCTTATTTCTTCGCACCCATCGTCGGCGGTGTCGCGCCGCGGTCTGCGTCCATGGATGCCGGGTTGGAGGTGGGCGACGTGATCGTCAAGTTGGATGGCAAGGATATCTTTGCCTTCGACCAGCTTCCCGAAGTGATCGAAAACTCCGAAGGCGCCCCCGCAGAGCTGGAAATCTGGCGCGATGGCGAGACATTGACCCGCACCCTGACCCCGCGCAGCACCGACGAGCCGCTGCCGGATGGCGGTTTCCGCACTGTGTATCGCATCGGCCTGAGCAGCAGCCTGCTCTTTGAACCCGACACCGTACCGCTTGGTTTTGGTGAAGCGATTGGCGAGGGGCTTTCGCAGGTCGGGGCCATCATGACCGGCTCCATTTCCGGCCTTTGGCACATGGCCACCGGCGCGATCAGCACCTGCAATCTGTCCGGTGCCATCGGCATTGCCCAGACCTCGGGCGAGATGGCAAGCCAGGGCGCGGTGAACTTCATCTGGTTTATCGCGGTGCTCTCGACGGCGGTCGGCATGTTGAACCTGTTCCCGGTTCCGGTGCTCGATGGCGGACACCTGGTTTTCTATGCCTACGAGGCCATCTCCGGTCGCCCGCCCAGCGACAAGGCACTGCGCGTGTTGATGTCCATTGGCCTGACTGTTGTGCTTGCGTTGATGATCTTCGGGCTGACAAACGATTTGTTCTGCCACTGAGCACAGTTTACGGGGATTGATGGGGCGGGGGTCAAAATCCTGCCCCATTTCCTTGTCAGAAAGGTTCCGTTCAGAAAGGGACCGAATCCATGCAAACGATTCACGCCGGATACCGCAGCATGAGCCTGCTTGTCTCGATCAACTGGGACCGGCTGCTCTATATCGCGACCATCGTCTTCGCTCTGTTTTTCGGAGCGTACATCGGAACGTTCTTGCAATAAGCCGGACCGGCGCGCGGAGCGCTATGGCCGGTTTGCGCCAATTGGCGCAAAAACCGCAATATCTTGTAGCGAGCCCTGTCATCGGCTTTTGACAAGCCTCCCCAATCCCGATAGTGACTTTTTAAGACAGGTCGGAGTGGATTGGCGAGAATGGCAAAGGTCGTTTCCGCGCGTTACGCGCGAAAGATGTTCAAAGCGAACCAGGTTTCCAACGCATCGAAGGCCGTGGCTGTCGCCATCGCGCTGGGTGTTGGTGTTGGGGCGGTCACCCTCCCTCAACGTGCCGTTGCACAGGCCTACTCCTTCAGTTCGGTCTCGATCGAGGGTAACCGCCGGATCGAGGGCAGTACCATCCTGTCCTACGCCGGGATTGCCCGCGGGCAGCGCGTCACCGCCGCAGAGCTGAACGACGCCTATCAGAAAATCGTCGCCTCTGGCCTTTTCGAATCCGTGGAGATCATCCCGCAGGGCGCGACCCTCGTGATCCGAGTCGTGGAATACCCGACCGTCAACCGGATCAATTTCGAAGGCAACAAGCGTCTCAAGGACGATGATCTGGCCGAGATCGTGCAATCCCAGTCCCGCCGCGTGTTCAGCCCGCGTCAGGCCGAAGCCGACGCGCAGGCGATTTCCGAAGCCTATGCCGTTCAGGGCCGGATCGCGGCCCGGGTGACCCCCAAGGTCATCAAGCGCAGCAACAACCGTGTCGATCTTGCCTTCGAAATTTTCGAGGGCGGTGTGTCCGAAATCGAGCGCATCGGATTTGCCGGCAATGGCACCTATTCCGATCGCCGCCTGCGCCGGGTGCTGGAGACCAAGCAAGCGGGCTTGCTGCGGGCCTTGATCAAGAAAGACACCTTCATCGAAGACCGTATCGAGTTCGACAAGCAGCTGCTGAACGATTTCTACGCCTCGCGCGGATATGTCGATTTCCGGGTGACCGGCGTGAATGCCGAGCTTGCCGAAGAACGGGACGGTTACTTCGTCACCTTCAACGTCGAAGAAGGCCAGCAGTTCAACGTCGGAGAGGTCACGGTGACATCGGACCTGTCGGATGTCGATCCCGACGTTTTCCAAAGAGTCGTCAAGCTGCGCAGCGGCGCGACCTATTCGCCCTCCAAGGTCGAAAACGAGATTGCCCGCCTCGAACGGCTGGCGATCGACGAGGGGCTGAATTTCGTCCGCGTCGAGCCGCGTATCACCCGCAACGACCGCGACCTGACGCTGGATGTGGAGCTGATGCTGACGCGCGGTGAGCGCATCTTTGTCGAGCGGATCGACATCGAGGGCAACACCACCACGCTCGATCGCGTGGTGCGCGAACAATTCGACGTGGCCGAGGGCGACCCCTTCAACCCGCGCGCCATTCGCGAAAGCGCCGAAAGGATCCGGGCGCTCGGGTATTTTGACAATGCCGACGTGGAGGCCCGGGAAGGCTCTTCGCCGAACCAGGTCATTGTTGACGTGAACGTCGAGGAAAAGCCGACCGGCGCGCTCAGCTTCGGCGGATCGTATTCCACCACTGACGGATTTGGCGCGTCGATCTCGTTCAGCGAGCGCAACTTCCTTGGACGGGGCCAGCAGTTCAGCTTTGCCGTCCAGACCGCGGCCAGTGCCAACCGCTACTCGCTCGGTTTTGTCGAGCCGCGCTTCCTTGGCCGTGATGTCGCCTTCGGGTTGAACCTGAGCTATTCCGAAACCGATGTGCTGTCCTCCGCCTATACCTCTGCCGATGGCATCTTCCAGCCATCGCTCACCTTCCCGGTGTCTGACAACGGCCGCCTGCAACTGCGCTATACGCTGCGGTACTCGGACATGCGTGATCTGGACACCACCACGGTGATTGGACATCCGGATCTGGATGGTACGCCGTCCACCGGCCTTGAGGTTGCGCGAGAGGCGGGTCTGGAAGAACGTTGGGACAGCTCGATCGGCTATACCTACAGCTATGACACCCGCCGCACTGGACTCAATCCCAACGCGGGCGTCTTGCTTGAGTTCGGTCAGGATTTCGGCGGTCTTGGCGGCGACAGCACCTTCATTCGGACCAAGGCCAAGGCCGTTGCCCAGACCAAGGTCTTCAATGAAGAGGTCACGCTGCGTGCCTCCATCGAAGGTGGTGCGCTGAGCTACTCGAAGGGATCGAGCCGCGTTAACGACCGGTTCGTGACGGGCCCGAACCTGATGCGCGGCTTCGAATATGGCGGCATCGGCCCGCGCGAATACGTGGGCGGAACGGACGTCAACGACGTTCTTGGTGGCAACTACTATGCCGTCGCCAGCCTGGAGGCGGAATTCCCGCTTGGTCTGCCGGAGGAATACGGCATCACCGGCGGCGTGTTCTACGACATCGGGTCGGTCTGGGGCTATGACAACCCGACCAACAATCCCAACGTGCTCTACAGCGACTTCAGCGCGCGCCACGTGATCGGTGTGTCGATCTTCTGGGACAGCTTCATCGGCCCGCTTCGGCTGAACTTCTCCGAAGCGCTCAAGAAGGAAAAGGAAGACATTCCGTTGAACTTCAACCTGTCCATCTCGACCGAATTCTGACGTGATGCTCCGGTTCGTCGTCTGCGCGCTGCTGTGGCTCTGGCCGCTCTCGCTGGCTGCGCAGCCGCTGACCGGTGGCTTGAACGAAGGCGTTGTGCAAAGCCCGATTTTGGTGATCGAGCTGGAGCGGGTCTTTACCGAAAGCGCCTTCGGCAAGCGCGCGGTCGAAGAGATCGAGAACGAAGGGGTCGCGCTTGCGGCCGAGAACCGGCGCATTGAAACGGAACTGACAGAAGAAGAGCAGCGCCTGACGGAGCAGCGCCGGACGCTGGCGCCGGAAGATTTTCGCGCGCTTGCCGATGCGTTCGACAAAAAAGTCCAGCGCCTGCGCAGCGAACAGGACGCAAAGGCCCGTGCGATCAGCGCCCGCCCCGAGGAGGTGCGGCGCCAGATGATCCAGATCGTTCAACCGATCCTGCGGCAGATCATGCAGGACAGCCGTGCGGCGGTGATCCTTGAACGGCGCGCGGTGATTGTTGCGGTGTCTGACGTCGATGTGACGGACCTTGTGATCGAGCGCATGGATGCGCAGATCGGCGACGGCAGCACACAGGTCGAGCCGGAGTCTCAACAGCCTCACCAACCCTGACGCTTGCCCCGGCAGCGCTCGGTTGGTAGGGAAACAGACAGACAAGACCCAAGGAAATGGCCATGACCGACACGCTGCTGACCGCAGACATCCAGTTGATCCAGCGGATCATTCCCCATCGTTATCCCTTTCTTCTGGTTGATCGGGTGGTTGACATCGACGGCACGCAGTCGGCGGTCGGGATCAAGAACGTGACTATGAACGAGCCGCATTTCCAGGGCCATTTCCCGGGCATGCCGATCATGCCGGGCGTAACCATCGTCGAGGCCATGGCGCAGACGGCGGCGGTCATGGTGGGCACCGCCCTTGGCATGGCCGACAAGGAGCTGAAGGTCTACTTCATGTCGATCGACAAATGCAAATTCCGTCGCAAGGTGGTTCCGGGCGATCAACTGCGTATGACGTTGAACACATTGCGGGGGAAACCGGGCGGCAAGGTCTGGAAATTCGGCGGCGTCGCCGAGGTCGAAGGCGAAATGGCTGCGGAATGCGAGTTCACGGCCATGATGGACATTCCGGCGTGACCGACGCCGTGATCCACCCCAGCGCCGTCATCGAAGAGGGCGCACAGATCGGCCCGGGCTGCGACATCGGTCCCTTCTGCCACATCGGCCCCGAGGTCGTGCTGGGGCAGGGCGTCGTCCTGAAATCCCACGTTGTGGTCACCGGCCAGACCGAGATCGGCGATGAGACCAGCGTGTTCAGCTTTTCCGTGCTGGGCGAGATCCCGCAGGATCTGAAGTTCAAGGGCGAGAAGACCAAGCTGATCATCGGCAAGCGCAATCGCATCCGGGAACATGTCACCATGAATACCGGCACGAGCGGCGGGGGCGGCGTGACCCGTGTCGGCGACGATGGGCTGTTCATGGCGGGCTGTCACGTGGCGCATGACGCGCAGGTCGGCAATCGCGTGATCGTTGTGAATTCCGCGGCCCTGGCCGGACATTGCGTGTTGGAAGATGACGTGATCATCGGTGGGCTCAGCGGCGTGCATCAATGGGTTCGGATCGGACGTGGTGCGATCATTGGCGCCGTGACCATGGTCACCAATGACGTGATCCCCTATGGCCTTGTCCAGGCGCCGCGCGGCAGGCTCGATGGGCTGAACCTCGTCGGGCTCAAGCGCAAGGGCGTCGCGAGATCGGACATCACCGCGCTGCGCGCCGCGTTCCAGATGCTGGCTCAGGGCGAGGGTGCCTTTCAGGACCGCGCCCGGCGTCTGGGCGAGGAAACCCAGAGCGATTACGTGCGGGAGATCGTCACCTTCGTTCTGGGTGACAGCGACCGGTCGTTCCTGACGCCGGGGTGATCCCATGCTGGCGTTGATTGCCGGACGTGGCGCGTTGCCGGCGGCTGTGATTGGCGCCCTGTCCGAACCGCCTCTGGTCTGCGCGCTGCAAGGATCAGAGCCGGAGGGCCTTGATCCGGTCCGGGTTTTTCCGCTTGAACGGCTCGGAGGATTCTTGCGCTGGTTGCGGCGGCGGGGGGTGACACGGCTCTGCCTCTGCGGCAGCGTGGATCGCCCAAAGCTGTCCCCGATGCGGTTGGATTTCGCCACGATGAAGCTCTTGCCCCGGATCAATCGCGCCTTGAAACACGGTGATGATGGTGCTTTGCGCATTGCAATCTCGATTATCGAGGATGCCGGGTTTCAGGTCGTGGCCGCCCATGAGGTTGCCCCGGCGCTGTTGCCGCCTGTCGGTGTGCTGACCCGGGCGCAACCGGACAAGGAAGCCCGCCACGCCGCAGTGGAAGGCGACCGGATCAGCCTGTCGCAAGCCTTTGAAGACCTTGGGCAGGCCTGTGTCGTGACCGGCGGTGGGCCGGTGGCGCGCGAAGGGCAGGACGGCACAGATGCCATGCTCTCTGCCATGGCGCCCGCGCCCGGCGCAGTCTTTTACAAAGCGCCCAAACCGGGACAGGACCGCCGGGCCGATCTGCCGGTCATCGGTCCCGAGACCGCCAGACGCGCGGTGAGCCTCGGGCTGTCGGGCCTGATCATCGAAGCGGGCGGCGTGATGGTGCTCGACCGCGCTGAAGTCATCCAGATTTTAAACAATGCGGGCCTGTTTCTCTGGGTTCGGGAAAGGCCTGAGTGATGCGCGTCTTTATCACCGCCGGGGAGGCCTCCGGGGACAAGCTCGGTGCAGCCCTGATGCAGGGACTCAAGACGCTCATGCCGGACGTCAGTTTTCGTGGAATCGGCGGGCCGCGCATGGCGGCCGAAGGGCTGGAAAGCCTGTTTCCGATGGACGAGATCAGCATCATGGGGATTGGCGAAATCCTCAGGGAATATCGCAATCTCAAGGCCCGCATCCGGCAGACCGCCGATGCGGTCATCGCGGAAAAGCCCGATGTTCTGATCACCATCGACCTGCCGGAATTTTCCCTGCGTGTGAACCGTCTGGTCAAGGCGGTCAGCGATGTGCGGGTGGTGCATTATGTCGCGCCGACGGTCTGGGCATGGCGGCCGGGGCGGGCGAAGAAGATGGCGGCGCATGTGGACCAGGTGCTGGCTCTGCTGCCCTTTGAACCGCCCTATATGGAGGCCGCCGGGATTGCCTGTGACTTTGTCGGCCATCCGGTGGTCATGGACCCGCAGGCCAGCGACGCCGACGCAAAGGACTTTCGCGCGAGGCATGGCATAAGCGGGCCTTTGGCGCTCATGCTGCCCGGCTCGCGCCGGTCGGAAATCGCGCGGCTCATGCCGATCTTTTCACAGGTGGCCGCGCGATTGCACGCGACCCGGCCGCAGCTCCGGCTGGTCGTTCCGGCGGCGCCGAATGTGGCCGACGCGGTGCGCGACGCCGTTGCAAACTGGCCCGGTGCGCCGCTAGTCATCACGCCAGACGACGACAGCGACGGCGCCGAGAAACGCGCCGCCTTTCGCGCGGCGGATGTCGCTCTGGCGGCGTCCGGAACAGTTTCGCTTGAGCTGGCGGCGGCGGGCACGCCGATGGTCATTGCCTATGACATGAGCTGGCTGTCGCGGCAGATCATCGGGCGGATGCTGCTTGTGGATACGGTGACCCTGGTCAACCTAGTCTCCGAGACCCGCGCCGTGCCCGAGTTCATCGGCAACAAATGCCAGCCCGACCCGATTGCCAGCGCCGTGCTGTCCGTGCTCGACGATCCGCGCGCTCAGGATGCAGCGATGGCGCTGACCATGCAGCGGCTTGGGCAAGGGCAAGACTTCCCCGGACTGCGCGCGGCGCGGGCTGTGCTGACCGGGCTGGGCAGGGAGAGCGTCCGTGATTGATCACCGGAATGCACCTGTTTCGGGCGGTATGCGGGCCGTGGCACTTTAACCAAGCATCCCGATCCCCACGAAAAAGCCCCCGGACAGCGCAGGCTGCGGGGGCTTTGATGGTCTGTGTGACCTGCGATTATTGGTTAAGCGCCGAAGATTGCTCATAGGCTGCGGTGAAGCCGCTCAGCGACATCTTGATCTCCACCTTCTGATCCGGCGCAAGCGCGGGGACGAGGGTGACGGTGGCGGAGGCGCCGGCTTTGAAGCGGTTTATGTCCTCTTGGGTAAACCCAACGCGCGCATAGCAGCCGACCGGGGCGCAGAAGCTGTAATCGTAGCGGCGGGCCTGGCCGCCATCGACCGCAACCATCAGTTTTTGCGTCAGCAATGTTTCAAGCGGCACCACGAATGTGCCACCGGCCACGGCGCGGCCGCCGTTGTTGAGACGGAAGATGCTGACTTCGGCGACGGAGGCGCCATTCGGGTCCTGCAGCAACTGGTACATCTGGCAGACGTCTTCGCTGCCTTCGACCTTCAGGCACTGCAGGGACCAGTCGTTGAACGTCTCTTTGATGTAGGTTTCCGGCTGGTTGGGATCGACCGGGGCGGCGTTGGCGTCTTCGCCCAGATCGAGGGCACCACCAATGTTCGAGCCGCCTGCCGGTGCGTCCGCCGGGGCATCCGCTGCGGGCGCCTCGGTGCTGTCCTGGGCCAGTGCGGGGGCGGCGCCAAGCGCGGCAAGCAGAGACAGAAGAAGAATGGATCGTTTCATGGAAGTCCTCTGAAATCCTCTTTTATGGTTGCCTGTTCGCTTAGCATGTCCCGCGGGCAGTGTCAGGGCGGAATTTCCTGACTTTCCCGTCAGCGGGCGAAAAAATGCTGGAAGACAGCCGATACAAGCAATTGAATATCTTTGAAAAATTGAAAAGGGGCCTGCACAGGCCCCCTTTCGTTTCACTCCCTGTCGGACTGGCCGACTTTTCATTGATCGGAACGCTACGAAAACCAGAGGCATCGGTCAACAGTGATTTTTTGGGAAAATCCGTCTCTGCGCAAAAGGTTACCAGGGTCTTGCCCCTCGGGGCGCCAAGACCGTGCGCATCTGTCCACCCCGAAGAAAAAAACCGCGCCCGAGGGCGCGGTCAGTCTGACAGGGAGGAAGTTTACCCGGAATAGGAGAGGACATGTCATCCCGGGCAATTGGACTATCGCATCAAATGGTTAAGGATGTATGTTCGGGCGAACACGCGGGGAGAACAGCAAATGACGGACGGAATTTTCGTCGGCGGCGGTGGGCCGGATTACGGCGAGACGCAGCATTTGACACTGAAATATGCCAACCGCCACGGGCTGGTTGCGGGGGCAACGGGGACCGGTAAGACGGTGACGCTGCAAATCCTCGCCGAAGGCTTTTGCAAGGCCGGGGTCCCGGTCTTCATGGCGGACGTCAAGGGCGATCTGTCCGGCATGGCCAAGGCCGGCGATCCCGCAGGCAAGCTGCATGCCCCGTTCATGGAGCGCAACGCCACGATTGGCTTTGACGATTTCACCTACGAGGCCTTTCCGGTGACCTTCTGGGACCTCTTCGGGCAGCAGGGGCACCCGGTGCGCACAACGGTGTCGGAGATGGGACCGCTGCTTCTGGCGCGGCTGCTGGAGCTGTCGGAGGCGCAGGAGGGGGTTTTGAACATTGCCTTCCGGGCCGCCGATGAAGAGGGGCTCCCGCTGCTCGATCTGAGCGATCTGCAGGCCATGCTGGTCTGGGTCGGGGAGAACCGCGCGAGCCTCGGCCTGCGCTATGGCAATATCTCGACCGCGAGCGTCGGGGCGATCCAGCGGCGGCTTCTGGTGCTGGAAAATCAGGGCGGTGCGGCGCTCTTCGGGGAGCCGGCGCTGGAGTTGAGTGATCTGATGCGGGTCGATGCGGAGGGGCGCGGGCAGGTGAATATCCTGGCCGCCGACACGCTGATGCAGAGCCCGCGCCTCTATGCGACCTTCCTTCTCTGGCTCTTGTCGGAGCTGTTCGAGGAGCTGCCCGAGGTCGGCGATCCGGACAAGCCGAAGCTGGTTTTCTTCTTTGATGAGGCACATTTGCTGTTTGATGACGCGCCCAAGGCCCTGATCGACAAGGTCGAACAGGTGGCGCGTCTGATCCGCTCCAAGGGCGTCGGCGTCTATTTCATCACGCAAAACCCCGACGACATTCCCGAAGACATCCTTGGCCAGCTTGGCAACCGGGTGCAGCACGCGCTGCGCGCCTTTACGGCGCGGGATCGCAAGGCGCTGCGGATGGCGGCGGAGACCTATCGCGAGAACCCCGCCTTCGACATCGAAGCGGCGATCCGGGAGGTGGGTGTCGGCGAGGCGGTGACGTCCATGCTGCAGAAAAAGGGCGTGCCGGGCATGGCGCAGCGGACGCTTGTCCGGCCACCATCGTCGCAGCTTGGCCCGATTCTGCCCGCTGAGCGCGGGGGTGTCATGGGGGCCTCGGCACTGGCCGGAAAGTACGAGACCCGGCTGGACCGTGAGTCCGCCTTCGAGATGCTGAAACAGCGTGCCGAGGACGCGGCCAGGGCGGCGGAGGCGGCCGAAGCCGAGGAAGAGCAGCAGGAGGCGGCGGCCCGCGAATACAGCGCCGGGCGGCGCTATTCCGGCACGCGGGTCGGGCGTTCGTCGTCCAAGCCGGTGCGGCGCACGCGGCAGAGCAAGAGCTTCGGCGAGCAGATGCAGGACATGGTGGTGAAGGAGCTGACCGGCACCACCGGTCGGCGCATCGTGCGGGGCATCCTTGGCGGGCTGTTCAAGGCGCGGTGAACGCGCCTTTGGCCCGGTGTTTCGAGCGGCCCTGAACCGTTTATTTTGTATTGAATTCGGGGCGGGGCGCGCCGGGTTAAGGCGCTGTTGCAGCGGCGCGCGGGCGTGTGAACGCAACGCCCGGTGGGCTTTGCCAGCGTTTTGGAAAGGGTTTGGTAACGGGTTCGCGCCGGGTGAACGAAAGGTAAAGGCGCGATTTACCGGATCTTTATGAAGTTGGTACGATTCGGGCCGAGTTTGGTACAAAACGCGGTTTGCAAACTCCGGCCCCGGAGGGTTTGCACATTTGCAGCGGCAGGGGGGTTAACAAAGTCCGGTTTTGGGCCTCAATAGCCCGCGCTGAGCGCGCTTTCATGCGGTTTTTGCCCAGTTTGCGCCGGTATCTCCCTTTGGCAAGAGAAACGCCCGGAGCCATGCCCCGGGCGTTCCTGTCAAAGCCGATCCTCGGGATCAGTTGGCCGAGGCCAGTTCCTTGGGCAGGCGGAAGGTCCAGAGGGTGCCGCCCTGGTTCAGGTAGGACACTTTCTTGGCCACTTCGCCGCCCCAGAGCGGAACCGCGCCGCCCCAGCCGGAGATGATCGAGACATACTGCTCGCCATCCTGCTCCCAGGTGATCGGCTGGCCGACAATGCCGGAGCCGGTCTGGAAGGACCACAGCTTTTCGCCGGTCTCGTCATCGAGCGCGACGAACTCACCTTCGGGCGTGCCGTAGAACACGAGACCGCCCGCGGTGGTCATCACGCCGCCCCAGAGCGGGGCCTCGTTCTGCACGTCCCAGAGCACTTCGAGCGTATCGGGGTCGATCGCCTTCAGGCTGCCGATGTGGTCTTCGTAGTTCGGCTTGATGGTGAAGCCGGAGCCGAGGTAGGCCGCGCCCTTCTTGTAGGAGACGGGCTCGTTCCAGATGTCCATGCCCCATTCGTTGGAGGGCACGTAGAAGTTGCCGGTGCGCTGCGAGAAGGCCATCGGCATCCAGTTCTTGCCCCCGAGGAAGCCGGGCGAGGAGAAGACGACATCGCCTTTCTTGCCATCGGCCGCGTCGGCGGGATTGCCGGGGCGGTTGTCTTCGTTGAAGATCGGGCGGCCGGTCTCGTCGATGCCGGAGGCCCAGGTGATGTCCTTGACGAAGGGCGTGGCCCCGACAAAGCCGCCATCCTCGGCGTTCAGCACATAGAAGAAGCCGTTGCGGTCGGCAGTGGCGAGCCGCATGTTGCCCTCGCGGTCGTCATAGGCAACCACTTCGTTGACGCCGTCATAGTCCCAGCCTTCGCGCGGCGTGCTCTGGAAGTGCCACTTGATCTCGCCGGTGGCCGGGTCGAGGCCAAGGCGGCTGGCGGCATAGAGGTTGTCGCCGGTGTTGCCTTCGGTCGGTGTGCCGGCATCGCGCAGGTGGCTGTTCCACGGGGCCGGGTTTCCGGTGCCCATGATGATGGTGTCGGTGCGCGCGTCATACGAGCCACCCAGCCAGGTGGCGCCGCCGCCGGTCTTCCACATATCACCCGGCCATGTGGCGTTGAGCGTGCCGGTCATGGTGGACTCTTCGCCGTTGAGCGTGCCCATGTGGCCTTCGATGACCGGACGGGTCCAGACGATCTCGCCGCTGTCGACGTTGCGGGCCTGCACTTCGCCGACAATGCCGAATTCGCCGCCGGAGTTGCCGGTGATGACCAGATCGCCAACGATCAGCGGGGCGGCGGTGTAGCTGTAGCCCGCCTTGTAATCGGCGATCTTGTCGCGCCAGATCACGTCGCCGGTGGCGCGGTCGAGCGCCACGAGGCGGGCGTCGAGCGTACCGAAGATCACCTTGTCGCCGTGAATGGCCGCGCCGCGGTTGATCACGTCACAGCAGGGCAGGATGCCTTCGGGCAGGCGGGCGTCGTACTGCCAGACTTCCTTGCCGGTCTTGACGTCGATGGCGTAAAGGCGGCTGTAGGAGCCGGTGATGTACATGATGCCATCATAGACGAGCGGTTGGGTTTCCTGCCCGCGCTGTTTCTCGCCGCCGAGGCTGAAGGCCCAGGCGGGGACGAGATTGCGAACGTTGTCCTTGTTGAGGGTCTCCAGCGGGGAATAGCGCTGAAGGTGGCGGCCCATGCCATTGGTGACGACCTGGTTGGTCATCGTGGCATCGTTTGCCAGCATCTCCTCTGTCACCTGCGCCTGGGCGCCGGTGGCGAGCAGGGCCAGGGTGACGGCTGCGACGAATTTGTTCATGTGTCTCCTCCCGTGAACACGCATCGTGCTCCCCGTGGCGGGTGTTTCCCGGCGGGGATCAATACTGCGTGAAGCCTATAGGGAGAGGCCCGTGTCGCGGAACGGGCCATAGGTCGTACGACCCTTTCGGTCTTGACAGGGGGTTCGCTTTTCTGAGCCGGGGGAATCGGCATTGCGCGACACGCCGGGCAAACCGCGCCCGAACCGGCCGGGCGCGGCGCGCGATCATTTGGAGATCTGCCGGTTGTCCTGCGGGCTTATGGAGGACAGGTAGGCGAGGATGAAATCCTGCACCGTGCGATCCTCGATGCCCACGTGGCGCATCTTGGTGCCGGGCATGAAACCGTCGTTGTCTTCCATCCAGGCCCGCAACGCCGCCGGGGTCCAGACGATCCCCGAGGCTTCCAGCGCAATCGAATAGTCGTAATCCGGCACGCTGCCAGCGGCGCGATAGAGCACGTTTTCCAATGGCGGCCCGTAGGAGGGGTCCGAAGCATTGTCCGCATGGCAACGGCGGCATTCGCCATCGAACAAGGTCTTGCCGGCGGTGACTTTCACCTCCTCGAAGCTGTCGGCGAAGGCGGGAGCCGCGAGGAGCAGGGCGGTGATGCAGGGAGCGAGCAGGCGCATGGGTCTATCCTTTTGTAACCTGCCCGCAAGGCTACGCCGCTCGGGGACAAACATCTTGATCCATGTCAACGCTGGCCCCTGTCGCCCCTGTCCATTGGTCGTATATCAGGGGATCATGGCACTG
The DNA here is from genome assembly GCF_048553275.1 of Pacificoceanicola niger. Classification (NCBI taxonomy): domain Bacteria; kingdom Pseudomonadati; phylum Pseudomonadota; class Alphaproteobacteria; order Rhodobacterales; family Roseobacteraceae; genus Pacificoceanicola; species Pacificoceanicola niger. The sequence goes on along the minus strand of NZ_JBLZMW010000015.1, from coordinate 62,968 downwards.
GTACTGTTGCTGGCGAACAAACCCTTCGGGAGGAAAACCATGAGCTTCATGAGAATGCTGGGGAGCGCTGCAACCGCGCTGGCGCTGACCGCAGGCGCGGCCTTCGCGGACATGCCGGTGCTCAAGGCCGCCGTCTTGCAATATGGCACGGTCAACTGGGAGTTGGACAGCATCCAGCACAATGACTTCGACCAGGCGCATGGCTTTGAGCTCGTGGTGCAAGGCGTTGCGGGCAGCTCTGCGGCGCAGGTGGCGTTTCAGGGTGGCAAGGCCGATGTGATCGTCTCCGACTGGCTCTGGGTCGCGCGGCAGCGGGCGGCTGGCAAGGACTTTGTCTTCATCCCCTACAGCCGCGCGGTTGGGTCGGTCATGGTGCCGGAGGGCAGCACGGCGCAGAGCCTTGCGGATCTCAAGGGACAGAAAATCGGCATCGCGGGCGGGCCGCTCGACAAAAGCTGGCTGATCCTTCAGGCCTATGCGGAGCAGGAATTCGGCATGGATCTGAAGACCGAGACCGAACAGGTCTTTGGCGCGCCGCCGCTGATCTTCAAGACCGCGTTGAACGGCGAATTGGCGGGGGCGATCAACTTCTGGCATTTCCTGGCCAAGATGGAAGCGGCGGGCATGCGTCCGCTGGTGACGGTGGACGAGGCGGCCACGGCGCTCGGGCTTGATCCGCAGACGCCATTGCTTGGCTATGTGGTCAGGGGCGCGCTGCTGCGCGAGAACCCGGAATTGGTCGAGGGGCTGGCGGCAGCGTCGCGGGATGCCAAGGACCTGCTGATGTCTTCCGAGGAGGAATGGACACGGCTGCGGCCGCGGATGAACGCGCAAACCGACGCACAATTCGAAAACCTCAAGGCCGGGTTCCGCGAGGGTATTCCGGCGGCGGGCCCGGTGGATGAGGCGGCAGCGGCCAAGATGCTGAAGCTGATGGCGGAACTGGGCGGCGCGGACCTTGTCGGGACCGCGACGGAGCTGCCCGAAGGGTTGTTCGTGCAGCCCGGATCGTGATGGGCCTGACGCTGGTTCATGATGCTGAAACTCCGGCGGGCGACACCATCGCCCGTCTTGAGCTGCCGGGCCTGCGCCTCGGCGGGCACGATGTGCTGGGACCGGTGTCTCTTGCCCTCCGGCAGGGAGAAACGCTGGCTTTGACCGGCCCGTCGGGGGCGGGAAAAACCACGCTGATCCGCATTCTGGCCGGTCTGGAGACGCGGCACACCGGCGACGTGCGCGTCCCGGATCGGATGGCCATGGTATTTCAGGAGCCGACGCTGCTGCCGTGGCGGTCGTTGCGGGATAATATCATCCTGACGACCGATGCGGACGCCGCGCGGGCCGATGCCATGCTCGCGGATGTCGGGCTTGCCGGGCGCGGCGATGTATTTCCCGGCGTGCTGAGCCTTGGGCAGCAACGGCGCATGGCGCTGGCGCGGGCGTTCGCCGCCGAGCCGGAGCTTTTGCTGATGGATGAGCCCTTCGTATCGCTCGATGAGGCGCTGGCGGATGAGATGATGGGTCTTTTCGAACGGCTTCGCAGCGTGCACCGGGTGACGACCTTGCTTGTCACCCACGCCCCGGCCGAGGCGCGGCGCCTGGCGGACCGGGTGCTGCGGCTGGATGGCAGCCCCGCGACTTTTCGGTAATGTTATGCCTTAAATTCGGTGCGTATGCTTCTGAATTATTGACGTTTTGATGTCAGTCCTCGCGCCGGGTCATAGCCCCAGAGCGCCAGGGTCATGAACACAACCATGGCCAGTCCGGTCCAGAGCAGCGCCATGCCGTTCCACTGCATATGCATGGCAAAACGGATCAGTTCGACCGCGTGTGTGAACGGGTTCACGGCGCAGATATCGTAGAGCAGAGGCGAGGATTCTGCCATCTTCCAAAGGGGATAGAGGGCGGAGCTGAGAAAGAACATCGGAAAGATCACGAAGTTCATCACCCCCGCGAAGTTCTCCAGCTGTTTGATGAAACTGGAGATCGCAAGGCCAAGCGCCCCAAGCATCAGCCCGGCGATCAGCAGGGCGGGCAGAACGCTCAGGTATCCAAAGGGCGGATGCGTGATGTCGAACATCCAAGCGATCGCGAGGAACGCGTAACACTGCAGAACGCCAATGAAGGTCGCCCCGCAAAGCTTTGAAAACAAGAGAAACCACCGGGGAAGCGGGGCGGTGAGAAGAAGCCGCATTGAGCCCATTTCCCGGTCGTAGACAAGGCTGAGGGAGCTTTGCATGCCGTTGAACAGCAGGATCATGCCGCAGAGTCCGGGGACAATGTAGGTCTCGTAGGTGATGTAGGTTTGATAAGGCGGGATGATCGACAGGCCGAGCGCGGCCCGAAATCCGGCGGCAAAGACCAAAAGCCAGACGAGCGGGCGAACAAGGGCGGCAAGGAAGCGTTCACGCTGATGCACGAAACGCAGCGCCTCGCGGGAGACGATGGCGCGGAACGCGATCAGGTAGGCGCTCATGCCGGTCCCTTGGTCTGTTCGAGGAACCAGTCGGCGAGCGGCGTTTGCCCATGCAGATCGGCAGCGCGTCCGGTTGCGCGGATTGCGCCCTGATGCAGCACGATCAGATCATCATCCGGGGTGACCTCGTCAGTGAGGTGGGTTGCCCAGAGCACGGTCAGATTGTCCGCCGAGGCGAGATCATGCAGGTGATGCGTGATGGCGGCGCGCGCGGCGGCGTCAAGGCCGACGGTGGGCTCGTCGAGCAGCAGGACGCTGGGATCGTGCAGCAGGGCGCGGGCGATTTCAGTGCGGCGGCGATGGCCGCCGTTGAGCGAGCGGGCCCTCTCGGCGGCACGCTCGCGCATGGCCAGCCGGTCGAGCGCCGCGTCGATGCGGGTGGCCGCGTCCTTGCCGGAGAACCCGTGCAGCGCGGCGAAATAGTTCAGGTTCTGGCGGACCGTGAGGTCCAGATCGAGGGTTTGCTGTTGAAAGACGATGCCCATTTCGGCCAGCGCGGCGCGGGGATTGCGCCTCAGATCATGCCCGGCAACATGGATGCTGCCCTGCGCGGAGGTGAACAGCCGTGTGAGCAGGGCGAATAACGTGGATTTTCCAGCCCCATTCGGGCCAAGAAGCGCGGTGAAGCGGCCGCGGCGCGCGGTGAAGGAGACCGATTTCAGAGCTTGCTTGCTGCCATACGCATAGCTCAGATCCTGTGTGCTCAGGCTCATGGGCGCGGCCGCCGGGCTGTGTGGCGGGCGGTTTGAGGCGCAAGTCTGGCCTTTGGTGCAGCAAGCAGGGCATTACAGGACGTTTTGCGCATGAAATTCGTCACTTGGTGGGGCGGTAGGCGGCGCCCCACGGGAAGCGACCGACCTTGATCGCCTTGACCGCCTTGCGCGAATCCACGTCGATCACACTGACATCGCCGGAGACACCGTTGGTGGTGAAGAGCAGGGATTTGTCGGCATTGAAGGCCATGTGCCAGACACGGCGGCCAACGAGGATGTAATCCTCGACCTCGAAGGTCTCGGCATTGACCACGGCAACGTGGTTGGACGGGCCGAGCGCGACATAGGCAAAGCGATCCTCAGCGCCAAGCTCGAAGCCGACAGGCTGAACCCTGTCGGGGTGAATGTTCGGCAGTTCGAAGCCGAATTTGGCCTTTTCCGACTGGGTTGCGACGTCGAAGACCGAGATCGTGCCGCCGATCTCGGACGAGACCCATAGTTCGCTGCCGTTCTTGACGAATTCCGCGTGGCGCGGGCGGCTGTCGACCAGTGTGTTTGCAAAAAGCTGCTGTGTTTCGGTGTCGATCCAATGCGCCATGTTGGTGGTCTCGGAGGTCGTGATGGCGATCGTGCCATCCGGAGAGACGGCCATGCCCTCGGGCTCGATGCCGACGTCGATCTGGGCGACCACAGTGCGCGTTTCCGTGTCGACGATCGTGGTGATCGCATCGTTTTCATTGGCGATGTAGAGGTGGCGATTGTCAGGATGCAGGGCGAATTGTTCCGGGTCCTCGCCGGAGGGCAGATCGTGCAGGATTTCGCCCGTATTCGGATCCATGACCTGGACGGAATCGCTGTCGGAGGCGCAGATGTAAACGACGGAATAATCGTGGCTGAAGATGATGCCGCGCGGACGCTCGCCGGTGGGAATCGTGCGCGTGACCTGCTGTGTGTCGATGTCGATGACCGAGACGGTGTTGTCCTTTTCATTGGTCACCCAGATTTCATCCGCCATCGCGCCGGTGGCGAGGGTGAGGGCGATGGCGGTGGAGGCAAGCAGGCGGGTCATGAAGGGATCCTTGCGGTAACGGGTGGCGAGGGGTCAGTCAAAGGCGGCGCAGGCGCTTTCGGGCGCGTCGAGGCCGAGGCTGTCGAGCGGGTTGCGCTGATGCAGGAAGCCATCGAGCGGCGCCTGCGCGACCAGAGCGCCGCGATGGGTGAGGGGGATCGGCTGCCGCATCTGGCCGTTCCAGGTGCGGAAGGTCAGCGGCGCGCCCTTGAAGCCGCCAAGCTCGAATTCCGGACCGAGCATGTAGGCGCGCAGCGTGGCGGCGTCTGCGGCCCCGGTCCGTGTGACGGCCTCGCCGATGGCGCGCAGGGCAGCCCAGGCGGCGTAATCGTCCGAGCGCATGTCGCGCCCGGTCAGCTCTGCAAAGCGGGCCTGGAGCTGGGCCGCGCCGAATTGCTCGACGACGCTGTCCCATGCCTTGGCGGTGAGGCCCTCGGCCCCGGCGGTGGGGCGCGGCAGCCATGTGTTGTAGGGAATGTAGCGGGCGAAATCGTTGCGCGCATCGGCGATCAGCAGCACGTCGTAATCGCCCAGATCCTGGGTAAAGAGCGGCACCTCGGCGCCGGCGCTGCGGCGCATGTCGGCATCGAAGGCCCACGTCTTGCGCGCGCCGAGGCGCAGGCCGAACTTGGTGGCGGAGCGGTCCAGCGCCTCGGCCTGTTCGCTGTCGCCGGGGCCTTCACCGACGATCACGGCGACATCGGTCCAGCGGCGCGCCACGAAGAACTGCATCAGCGCATCCGAAAGCATCGCGCGCGAGGCGGCGGTGTGGAGCACATTGGCGCGGCAGTCCCCGCTGCGCAGGGCCGGATCGGGGGCGGAGACATTGAAGATCAGAGCCTGCGCCGCCTCCGGCAGATCGGCGGCGGCCAGCAGATCGGCGGCGGGGGCGTCGATCAGCAGAAGATCGGCATCGCCCAGCGCCTCTTGCGCGGCGGCGGTCAGGTCCGCCTCCGGGGCGACGCTGGTGGTGTCGAGGGTCCATGTCTGACCGAGGAAACGCCCGGTGGTGCGGTTGTCCTCAAGCGCCAGTTGCGCGCCGCGCAAGCCGAGATCGGCGGGGACCGGATCGAGGTTCGACAGGGTCGGCGGCATCACGGTTTCACGTCGCAGGTAATGCACCGTGATATCGGCCGCGATCGCGGGCGCGGCGCAGACACATCCGCAGAGCGCCGACAGGGCGAGTGCCTTGAGCATGAAAAATCCTCCCGGGGATGACCTTATTGGCCAGGCCGGGGCGAACAATACGACCAAGGTGTCACAGGGCCGGGGCCGTCGCGCCACGAAAGTCCAATAGAGCCCTGCGTGGCCATCGCCTACACCAAAGGGCAACGCGAACGGAGACATCCGGAGGAGGATACGATGCGCAGACTGACCCTGAGAGCGGCCCTTGCAGGCCTGATCCTGACCCCCGTCATGGCGCTTGCGCATGGCGATGTGGCGCCGCAGGCCGTGGACACGGCGGGTCTGCCGGAGACCGGGGACGAATGGCTGACGGAGAATCCGTACCGGGCCGCGGCGGCGGGGGAGGACGTCTGGCAAAAAGCGGTGGAGATCGGCGCGTCGGGTTACAATCAGAACTGTGCGCGGTGCCATGGGCTGGAGGTGATTTCCGGCGGTCTGGCACCGGACCTGCGGTTTCTCGAAGCGGAGGAGTATGGCGATGAATGGTTCGTGGAGCGGATTCGCACCGGCTATACGCAGAACGGCGTGACCAAGATGCCGGCCTTTGGCGAATTGCTTGGACAGGATGCGGCCTGGGCGATCCGGACGTATATCGAGACGCGCCCGGACGACGCCTCCATGGATGAGGTCTCGGACGAGCTCAAGGGAATCCGCGATCAGCTTGCGGTGCTGTCCGAAGATCCCTCGGGCGCGGACAGCGATGCGCTCAAGGCGCGGCTGAGCGAGATTGCGGGCGGCATCGAGACGCTTTCGGGCGCGCCGGTTGCGGACAGCGCGGCACGGCGTGCGGCGCGGTTGATCGATGGCACGCCCGAAGGCTTCCGCCATGCAACCGAGGCCTTGACCATCGGGCTGTCGGCGGCACACTGATAGGCGAGGGCTGGACGTGATCCGGCATCCAGTCGGTCAGACGGACAGACGGACCAGGGACTGCGGGGAGGCAGACCATGCGCAAACAGGGGATTGTGGCGGGGATCGCCGTGCTTTGTCTGCTGGCCGGGCTTGCCGGTCCGGTCTTGGCGAACGATCCCTGCGCCGACTATGTCCCGCAGGCCAAGCCGCAGAATGCAGGCCGGGATATCGTCGGGCAGGATTTCGATCAGATCGTCGAGCGCGGCTATCTCACGGTTGCGGTCTATGAAGATTACCCGCCCTACAGTTGGGAAGAGGCCGGCCAGCCGCGCGGCATCGACGTGGACATTGCGCAGCTGATTGCCGAGGACATGGGCGTGGATTTGCGGGTGAGCCTGATCGCGGCGGGGGAGAACCTCGAAGCGGACCTGCGGCATGCCATCTGGAAGGGGCCGGTTGTCGGGGGCGCGGTGTCGAACGTGATGATGCGGGTGCCCTACGACTCGACGTTCAGGTGCCGGGTCGAACAGGTGGTGTTTGGCGGGCTGTACCAGGAGGAGTCGATCGCGATCGCCTATCGCGTCTCGGATTATCCCGATGGCGGGCCGGTGCCGGCCTATTTTCGCTTCGACAGTGTCGCGGTGGAAAATGACTCGCTGTCCGATTTCTACCTGACGAGCTTTGCCGGTGGTCAGACCGCAGCGGGTGTGCGACGGTATCCGACGATGGACGCGGCCATGGAGGCACTGAACGCTGGGGAGACCATGGCCGCCATGGGCCCTTTGGCACAGCTGGAGTTTTTCCGCGGCGATGGCGTGGCGGTGCACCAGCCGCCCTTGCCCGGTCTGGCCAAGAGCCGATGGCCGCTGGGAACGGCGGTGCATTTCTCCTATCGCGGTTTGTCCTACACGGTGGAGGACGCCATCGCGGCGGCCCTTGCGGACGGGCGGATCGCCGGAATTTATGAAAAATACGGTTTGACCCATCAACCGCCGGAATGGTGAGATGACGGCCCGGGTCTAAGCCATTGGTCTAATATGCCAGACGCGGCAATCCTGCCTAGGCTGGCCACGAAGAAAAGGAACACCCAAATGCAGATGAGCGATTCCCGCCAGATCAACGCCCCACAGGACGTGGTCTTTGCTGCCATTCTGAATCCCGAAGTTCTGAAGGAATGCGTGCCCGGTTGCACCGAGATGAGCGGCAGCCCCGAAGAGGGCTTCGAGGCCACGGTCGTGCAGAAGGTCGGCCCCGTGAAGGCGACGTTCAAGGGCCAGGTGACGTTGTCCGAGATGGACCCGCCGAACAAGGTGACCCTGTCGGGCGAGGGCAAGGGCGGCGCGGCCGGCTTTGCCAAGGGCGGCGCGGTTGTGACGCTGGCCCCGGGCGAGAACGGCGGCACGCTGCTGACCTATGATGTCGAGGCGAAGGTCGGCGGCAAGCTGGCGCAGCTGGGCAGCCGGATCATCGACGGCTTTGCCAAGAAGATGGCCGACCAGTTCTTCAACAATTTCCAGGAGGCCGTCGAAGGCCCGTCCGACGAGGCCGAGGCCGAAGAGGGCCATGGCACCGAAGCCAAGAAGAAGGGCTGGTTCAAGCGGATGGTCTCCTGACCGCCGCACGCCAGACCCGATACGCCACATATCGAGAACAGACACATTCCAGGGAGGAAATGATGGCAGAAGTAACAATGACGGTGAATGGAAAGTCCGTCACCAAGTCGGTCAAGGGCAACACTCTGTTGGTCGAATTCCTGCGCGAAGAGCTGCGGCTGACTGGCACGCATGTTGGCTGTGACACCTCCCAGTGCGGCGCCTGTGTCGTGCATGTGGATGGCAAGGACGTGAAGTCCTGCACCATGTTCGCCGCCGAGGCCGATGGCGCCGAGGTTGCCACGATCGAGGGCATCGCCAATGCCGACGGCTCGCTGAGCGCGGTTCAGCAGGCGTTTCAGGACCACCACGGCCTGCAGTGCGGCTTTTGCACCCCCGGCATGGTGATGACCGCGACGGCCCTGCTCAAGGACAATCCCAAGCCGACCGAAGCGGAAATCCGGGATTACCTGGAAGGCAACATCTGCCGTTGCACGGGCTACCACAACATCGTCAAGGCGATCATGGCGGCCTCTGGCCAGGACGTTTCAGCCATCGCTGCGGAATAATCGGACGTGACGGGGCGGGGCGCCGCCCCGCCTGACCGGCCGACAGAAAGTAGGGCGGGGCTGTGCCCCGCAACCCCCAAGGGAGGAATACACCATGCCCAAAGATCATGGCATCGGCGCAAGCCCGAAGCGGCGTGAGGACGTCCGTTTCCTGACTGGCGCAGGCAATTACACCGACGACATCAGCGTGTACGGACAGACGTATGTACACTTCCTGCGCTCCGACATGGCGCATGGCACGATCAACAGCATCGACACCAGCGCCGCAGAGGGCATGCCCGGCGTGGTGCGCATCTTCACCGGTGCGGATTTCGAAGGCATTGGCGGTCTGCCCTGCGGCTGGCAGGTGACCGACAAGCACGGCGAGGTGATGAAGGAGCCGCCGCACCCGGTGCTGGCGCAGGGCAAGGTGCGCCATGTGGGGGATCCCATCGCCGCCGTTGTCGCCGAGAGCCTGGAAGAGGCGCGCAATGCCGCCGAGGCCATCGAGGTGGACCTTACCGAGCTGCCCGCCGTGGTCAACATGAAGGCCGCGCTGGAGCCGGGCGCCACCAAGGTGCACGACGATCTGTCGGACAACCTGTGTTATGACTGGCAGTTCGGCACCGACACCGAGACCGTCGACAAGGCCTTTGCCGAGGCGGCGCATGTCACCACGCTTGAGCTGATCAACAACCGCCTGGTTGCCAACCCGATGGAGCCGCGCGTGGCCGTGGGCGACTATGCCCGCGCCAATGACGAGAGCACGCTCTACACCACCTCGCAGAACCCGCATGTGATCCGCCTGTTGATGGGGGCCTTCGTGCTGGGCATTCCGGAGCACAAGCTGCGGGTGGTGGCCCCGGATGTCGGCGGCGGCTTTGGCACGAAGATCTTCCACTATGCCGAGGAAGCCTTCGTGACCTTTGCCTCGCGGCAGATCAACCGTCCGGTGAAGTGGACATCGACCCGCTCCGAGGCCTTCATGTCCGACGCCCATGGCCGCGACCACGTGACCAAGATCGAGCTGGCGCTGGATGCGGACAACAACTTTACCGCGCTGCGCACCGACACCTACGCCAACATGGGCGCCTATCTGTCGACCTTCTCGTCGTCGGTGCCGACCTGGCTGCATGGCACGCTGATGGCCGGCAACTACAAGACCCCGGCGGTTCAGGTGAACGTCAAGGCGGTCTTTACCAACACCGTTCCGGTGGATGCCTATCGCGGCGCGGGCCGCCCCGAGGCGACCTATCAGCTGGAGCGTCTCGTGGACAAGGCGGCGCGCGAGCTGGGTGCCGATCCGATCGCGCTGCGCCGGCAGAACTTCATCACCGAGTTCCCTTATGCCACGCCCGTGGCTGTGGAGTACGACACCGGCGATTACCATGCGACCATGGACACGCTGGAGAAGATGATCGACCGCGAAGGGTTCGAGGCGCGCCGCGCCGAGAGTGCCAAGAACGGCAAGCTGCGCGGGCTTGGCATCAACTGCTACATCGAGGCCTGCGGCATCGCGCCGTCGAACCTCGTGGGGCAGCTTGGCGCGCGCGCCGGTCTGTATGACGCCGCCACCGTGCGGGTCAATGCGACCGGCTCCATCTCCGTCATGGTCGGGGCGCATTCCCACGGTCAGGGGCACGAAACGGTCTTCCCGCAGGTTGTCGCCGAGATGCTAGGCATCGACGAGAGCATGATCGACATCGTGCACGGCGACACGTCGAAGATCCCCTTCGGGATGGGCACCTATGGCTCGCGCTCGCTGGCGGTTTGTGGCTCTGCCATGGTGCGTGCGACCGAGAAGATCATCAACAAGGCCAAGAAGATTGCCGCCCACCTGCTCGAGGCGTCGGATGCCGACATCGAGCTGAAGGACGGGCAGTTCTCGGTTGCCGGTACGGACAAATCCGTGGCCTGGGGTGATGTGACCCTTGCCGCCTATGTGCCGCACAACTACCCGCTCGAAGACATCGAGCCGGGCCTTGAAGAGACGGCCTTCTACGATCCGGCCAACTTCACCTACCCGTCGGGCGCCTATGCCTGCGAGGTCGAGGTTGATCCGGAAACCGGCAAGGTGACCGTTCTGGAATTCGCGGCAGCGGATGACTTCGGCAACGTGGTCAACCCGATGATCGTCGAAGGCCAGGTGCACGGCGGTCTGGCGCAGGGCATCGGTCAGGCGCTGCTTGAGAACTGTGCCTATGACGAGAACGGCCAGTTGGTGAGCGCGTCCTACATGGATTACGCCATGCCGCGCGCCGATGACGTGCCGTTCTACAAGGTCGATCACTCCAACGCGACGCCCTGTACGCACAACCCGCTGGGTGTGAAGGGCTGCGGCGAGGCCGGGGCCATCGGCTCTCCGCCGGCGCTGGTGAACGCGGTGCTGGACGCGCTGAACGCGGGCGGTCATGATGTGGCGCATATCGACATGCCGCTGAGCCCGTCGCGTGTCTGGTCGGCGATCAACGGCTGAGACTGAAGAGACGTCCGGGGGCGCGGCCCCCGGACCCCCGAAGTATGTTGGACCAGAACGAAGCAGGGGCGCGCGCCCCGCGACGTGGTCCGGGAGGATGAAGAATGTATGCATTTGACGTAGTGCGCCCCAAGAGCCTTGATGAGGCCCTCGCGGCGCTTGGCGATGAAGACGCGCAGGCGCTGAGCGGTGGTCAGACCCTGATCCCGACGCTGAAGCAGCGTCTGGCGATGCCGTCCAAGCTGGTCAGTCTGACGGCGATTGATGATCTGAAGGGCGTGAGCCACCGGGGCGGCTCTGTCGTCATCGGCGGCGCGACGACGCATGCGGTTGTGGCGGCAGAAGCCGGGGCCCAGTTTCCGGCGCTGGCGGCGCTGGCGGGCAATATCGGCGATCCGGCGGTGCGCAACCGGGGCACCATCGGTGGCAGCCTTGCCAACAATGACCCCTCCGCCTGCTATCCGGCGGCGGCGCTTGGCTCGGGCGCGACGATCACCACCAACTCCCGCGATATCGCGGCGGATGACTACTTCCAGGGAATGTTCACCACCGCGCTGGAAGAGGGCGAAATTGTCACCTCCGTCAGCTTTCCGGTGCCGGAAAAGGCCGCTTATGTGAAGTTCGAGCAGCCTGCGTCGCGCTTCTCTCTGGTTGGGGTCTTTGTGACCAAGACCGGCGACGACGTGCGCGTGGCGGTGACCGGGGCGAGCAACAACGGTGTGTTCCGCTGGACAGAGGCCGAAGCGGCGCTGAGCGGCAATTTCTCCGCCGAGGCGCTGGACGGTCTGACGGCACCGGCCGATGACATGATCAGCGACCTGCACGGCTCTGCCGCCTATCGCGCGCACCTCGTCGGTGTGATCACCAAACGGGCGGTGACGGCCGCCAACGGCTGAGCCTTTCGGGTTCGAAGACCAGCCCCGGTTCCGCGCGATTGCGGGACCGGGGCTTTTTTATGTGTGGGGGGCGCTGTGGGGCTGTGTCTCGGGACGCGGAGCGGTATGCTGCGCGTCAATAATCTGGAGGATGCCATGAACGATCAAAGCCCCAATGCCCCGAAACTGAAACCCAAGGACGCGCCTGAACTTGGGCGGTTCGATTGGGAGGATGCCTTCCGCCTCAATGACCAGCTGAGCGAGGAAGAGCGGATGCTGTCCGAGGGCGCGCGCGCCTTCGCGCAGGAAAAGCTCGCGCCACGGGTGATCCAGGCTTTCGAGGAAGAGACCGTCGATCCGGAGATCTTTGCCGAGATGGGCGGCATGGGCCTGCTTGGGGTGACGGTTCCGGAGGAATATGGCGGCATTGGCGCGTCTTATGTGTCCTACGGCCTCGTGGCGCGGGAGGTCGAGCGGGTCGATTCCGGCTATCGCTCGATGATGAGTGTGCAATCGAGCCTCGTGATGTATCCGATCTATGCCTATGGCTCCGAGGCGCAGCGTCAGAAATATCTGCCGAAGCTGGCCAGCGGCGCGTGGATCGGCTGTTTCGGCCTGACGGAGCCGGACGCGGGCAGCGATCCCGGCGGCATGAAGACCACGGCCAGGAAGACGGACGGCGGCTATGTGCTCAATGGCGCGAAGATGTGGATTTCCAACGCGCCGATTGCCGACGTCTTCGTGGTCTGGGCCAAGTCCGAAGCGCATGGCGGCAAGATCCGGGGATTCGTTCTTGAGAAGGGCGCAAAGGGTCTGTCCGCGCCGAAGATCGGCAAGAAGCTGAGCCTGCGCGCGAGCGTCACCGGCGAGATTGTCATGGATGGCGTCGAAGTGGGCGAGGAGGCGCTCTTGCCGCATGTCGAGGGGCTGAAAGGGCCGTTTGGCTGTCTCAACCGCGCGCGCTATGGCATCAGCTGGGGCGTGCTTGGCGCGGCGGAGTTCTGCTGGCATGCGGCGCGGCAATATGGCCTCGACCGGGTGCAATTCGGCAGGCCGATCGCCCAGACACAGTTGTTCCAGAAGAAACTGGCCGATATGCAGACCGAGATCAGCCTCGGGCTTCAGGGCTGCCTGCGGGTGGGACGTTTGATGGACGAGGCACAGGCCGCGCCGGAGATGATCAGCATTCTCAAACGCAACAACTGTGGCAAGGCGCTGGATATCGCGCGGATGGCGCGGGACATGCACGGCGGCAACGGGATTTCCGGCGAATTCCAGGTCATCCGGCACATGGTGAACCTTGAGACCGTGAACACCTATGAGGGCACTCATGATGTGCATGCGCTGATCCTTGGCCGGGCGCAGACGGGATTGCAGGCATTTTTCTGAAGCCAGGCTTTGGGTTAGGTTAAGCAAAAGGGCAGGGTGCGGACCTTGCCCTTTTTGCTGCGCGGGGGTGTAGTTGCGCAGAGATCTGGAGGAGAGATTCAATGAATTTGCATGCGATGCTGGCCGAACGCGCAGCGGCGGGGAAACCCGTTCGCGTTGGTCTGATCGGGGCGGGAAAGTTCGGCTCCATGGTGCTGGCGCAGGCGCGCAAGATCGCGGGCTATCATGTTGTGGGCGTTGCGGATCTGGACGTTGGCAAGGTGCGCGGCTCGCTGAAGCGGACCGGCTGGGAAGAGGATGAGTATTCGGCAACGTCGCTTGGCGACGCGATGGACACGGGCAAGACCTTTGTCACCGACAGCGCCGCCGATCTGTGTGCCTTCGACGGGATCGAGTGCATCATCGAGGCGACGGGGCATCCGCTGGCCGGGACACGGCACGCGCTGATGGCGATCGAAGGCAACAAGCACATCGTCATGGTCAATGTCGAGGCGGATGTCATGGTCGGGCCCATCCTGGGGCGGATGGCCCGGGAAAAGGGCCTTGTCTATTCCATGGCCTATGGCGATCAACCGGCCTTCATCTGCGAGTTGGTGGATTGGTGCCGCTCTTGCGGCTTTGAATTAACATCCGCCGGTAAGGGCATGAATTTCCGCCCTGAATTCCGTTACAGCACGCCGGATACGGTCTGGGGCTATTTCGGCTGGTCCGAGGAGTTTGTCGCCAAGGGCGACTTCAACCCCAAGATGTACAACAGTTTCACCGATGGCACGAAGGCGGCCATCGAGATGGCAGCGGTGGCCAATGGTACGGGCCTTGATTGTCCCGATGACGGTCTGGCGTTCTATCCCACGGGGCTGCACGACCTTGCCGGTGTGTTCAAACCGGCGTCCGAGGGCGGGCGTCTGCCCAAGAGCGGGTTGGTGGATATCGCCGCAAGTGTGGAGCCGGACGGGCGCAAGGTTTTCAACAACATCCAGTACGGCATGTTCGTGACCTTCCGCGCGCCGGATGAGTACACGCGCGGCTGTTTCGAGCAATACGGCCTGCTGACCGATGACAGCGGCTGGTATGGCTCGATGTGGCGGCCCTTCCATTTGATCGGCCTTGAGACCTCTGTGTCCGTGCTGTCGGCCGTGCTGCGCGGCGAGCCGACAGGATCGTCGAGAGAGTTCCGGGGCGATGCGGTGGCGACGGCAAAGAGCGATCTGACGGCGGGCAGCTACCTGGACGGGGAGGGCGGCTTTGCCACCTGGGCCAAGGCGATCCCGGCGGCGCAATCGGTGGCGGTGGACGCGCTGCCCATGGGGCTGGCGCATCATGTGAAACTGATCCGGGACGTGCCGCGCGATACTGTTGTGCGGATGTCGGATGTGACGTTTACCGACGACCTCGACGTGGTCGACCTGCGCAAGCGGCAGGTGGCGGAGATGGGGCCGCGCTGAGCGCGCTCCAGAGCGTGGCCCGGGATCAGGTCCGGGGCTGCGAGGCAGGACGCAAAAAGGCCCCGGATCGCTCCGGGGCCTTGGCGTTTCAGAGGGTTGCAGCCCTTACTTCGAGCGGTTGTAGACGTCGAAGAAGACGGCGGCCAGAAGCACCAGGCCCTTGATCATCTGCTGATAGTCGATGCCGATGCCGACGATCGACATGCCGTTGTTCATCACCCCCATGATAAACGCGCCAACGACCGCGCCGACGACCTTGCCAGATCCGCCGGACATGGACGCGCCGCCGATGAACACCGCCGCGATCACGTCAAGCTCGACCGCGAAACCGGCTTTGGGCGTCGCGGTGTTGAGGCGCGCGGCAAAGATCAGCCCGGCAAGCGCAGCCAGGAGCCCCATGTTCGCAAACGCCAGAAAGGTCAGCCGTTCGGTCTTGATGCCGGACAATTTGGCGGCCTTTTCGTTGCCGCCAAGGGCGTAGATGCGGCGGCCGATGGTCGTGTTGGCGGTCAGAAAGGCATAGATGATGGTCAGCACGGCCATCGAAATCAGCACGTTCGGCAGGCCGCGGAAGGTGGCCAGCTTGAAGGTGACGAAGAGCAGCGCGATGCCGACCACCACGTTGCGGGCCACGAAGAAGGCGCGCGGCTCACCCTCGATGCCGTATTGCTTGTTTCGTGCCCGGTCGCGCAGGCCGATGTACACGATCACCGCAACAGCGATCAGACCAAGCGCCATGGCGAGGCCGTTGAAGTTGCGGGTGCCCGCGATCCCGGCCAGTGGCGATGTCATGGCGGCAGGGAAGATGTCGCCGACGAACCCGGTGGACAGGCTCTGGAAGTCGCGGGGGAAGGGGCCGAGCGACTGGCCTTCGAGCAGCCAGAGCGAGGCGCCACGGAAGACCAGCATCCCAGCCAGGGTGACGATGAACGACGGGATCTTCCAATAGGCGACAAAGTAGCCCTGTGCCGCGCCGATCAGCGTCCCCATGATCAGCGATGCGATGATGGCGAGCCAGACCGGTTGTTCCATATCGACGATCAGAACGGCGGCAAAGGCGCCGATGAAGCCCATCACGGACCCGACGGACAGGTCGATATTGCCGGAGACGATGACCACCAGCATGCCAAGCGCCATGATGATGATATAACTGTTCTGCAAGAACAGGTTGGTGATGTTCACGGGCTTGAGCAGCGTGCCGTCCGTGACCACCTGGAAAAACAGCATGATCGCGATGAGAGCGATCAGAAGGCCGTATTCCCGCAGGTGGTGTTTGAAGTAGTAGCCCATACCGCGGGCCTGTGCGGTGCCTGTCTGTTGGTCCATCCCGGCCCCTCCTTAATCTGTGACAATGAGCGACATGATGCGCTCCTGGCTGGCCTCGTCGGCAGTGAGTTCGCCGACAAGTTCGCCTTCGTTCATGACATAAATCCGGTCGCACATGCCCAAGAGTTCGGGCATTTCCGAAGAGATCATCACGACCCCTTTTTCCTGTGCGGCCAGATCGTTGATGATGTTGTAGATTTCGAATTTGGCGCCAACGTCGATGCCGCGTGTCGGCTCGTCGAGGATCAGCACCTCCGGCCCGGCAAAGAGCCATTTCGACAGGACCACCTTTTGCTGGTTGCCGCCGGACAGGTTGATGACCTTCTGAAACACCGAAGGTGTGCGGATGTTCATCGCCTTGCGATATTTTTCCGCGACGGTGGTTTCCTCACGCTCGTTGATGACACCTGCCGAGGACACGCCGGGCAGGTTGGCCAGCGTGATGTTTGTCTGGATGTCTTCATCCAGCACCAGGCCGAGCGATTTGCGGTCCTCGGTGACATAGGCGAGGCCCGCTTTGATGGCGCGGTCGATTTCGGAGACATCCGCAGGCTGCCCGCGGAGCGTGACGGAGCCGGAGATGTTGCGCCCGTAGCTGCGTCCGAAGATCGACATGGCCAGCTCGGTGCGGCCCGCACCCATAAGCCCCGCAATGCCGACAACCTCGCCCTTGCGGACGGTGAAATTGACATCGGTGATGACCTGCCTTTCGGCGTGATCGGGGTGCCAGACGTTCCAGTCCCGGACCTCCATCAGCACATCGCCGGGATTGCGCGGGCGCGCGGGATAGCGGTCCGACATGTCGCGGCCCACCATGTCGCGCACGATGCGGTCCTCGGTGATATCGCCCGCGGCCGCCGTCATGGTGCTGACGGACGTGCCGTCGCGGATGACGGTCACGGTGTCGGCGACGCGGCGCACCTCGTTAAGCTTGTGGCTGATGATGATCTGGGTGACGCCCTGCTGTTTGAGCTCCAGCATCAGATCCAGAAGGGCCTGGCTGTCGCTCTCGGACAGGGCGGCGGTCGGCTCATCGAGGATGAGCAGGCGGACTTCCTTGGACAGCGCCTTGGCGATCTCCACAAGCTGTTGCTTGCCGACGCCGAGCTGTTCGATCCGGGTGGCCGGGGCCTCCCTGAGGCCGACCTTCTTCAACAGCTCTTCGGTGCGGCGGAAGGTGTCACGCCAGTCGATCACGCCGGACTTGGCGCGTTCGTTGCCGAGGAAAAGATTTTCCGCGATCGACAGGAGCGGCACAAGGGCCAGTTCCTGGTGAATGATGATGATGCCGCGCTCTTCGCTGTCGGTGATGTCGCGGAATTGGGCCAATTCGCCCGAATAATGGATTTCGCCGTCGTAATCGCCCGCCGGATAGACGCCCGAAAGCACCTTCATCAGCGTGGATTTCCCGGCGCCGTTTTCGCCGCAGATGGCGTGGATTTCGCCGTCCATCACCTGCAGATTGACCTGATCGAGCGCTTTGACGCCCGGAAAGGTCTTGGTGATGGCGCGCATTTCGAGAAGCGGTGTCACGCTTGCCCCCTGACTTGCAAAGGAGCCTGCCCCGATCCCGCACGAGCGGGCAGGGGGCAGGCATTGGGATGCGTTTGCGGACGACCGGGATCACAAAAGCGCTGGCCAGCGGTCGCTTTCCCGCGACTTTCGTGATGCGTGTTCTCCGGCAGTCCGTCAAACGCAGGGAGTGAAAGCGGTAAGGCTTACTTGATCTGGTCTTCGGTGTAGTAGCCGGAGCCGATCAGGATCTCTTCCCAGTTGCTTGCATCGACCGAAACCGGCTCAAGCAGGTAGGAGGGAACAACCTTGACGCCATTGTCGTAGGTGGTCGTGTCGTTGATTTCCGGCTCGCCGCCAGCCAGAAGGGCATCGACCATGCCAACGGTCACGCGTGCCAGTTCGCGGGTGTCCTTGAAGACGGTCGAGTACTGCTCGCCTGCGAGGATGGATTTGACCGACTGCACTTCCGCGTCCTGACCGGAGACGATGGGCATCGGCATATCGCCGGAGCCATAGCCAACGCCCTTGAGCGAAGACAGGATACCGATAGACAGGCCGTCATAGGGCGACAGAACGCCATGCACGCGCCGATCAGTGTAGTGAGCGGAGAGCAGGTTATCCATGCGGGCCTGTGCCACGGCACCGTCCCAACGCAGGGTGCCGACCGTATCCATGCCCATCTGGCCGGACACGATGTTGATGGAGCCATCGTCGATCAGCGGCTGGAGCACGGACATGGCGCCGTTGTAGAAGAAATAGGCGTTGTTGTCGTCGGGCGAGCCGCCGAACAGTTCAACGTTGTAGGGGCCTTCGCCGAAACGCTCCTTGAGACCGCTGACGAGGCTGGACGCCTGCTGCACGCCGACCTTGAAGTTGTCGAACGTCGCGTAGTAGTCGACGTTTCCGCTGTCGCGGATCAGGCGGTCATAGGCGATGACGTAAATGCCGGAGGCCGCTGCGTTCTCCAGCGCGTTCGACAGCGTGGTGCCGTCGATGGCGGCGATCACGAGCACGTCGACGCCCTTGGTGATCATGTTCTCGATCTGCGCGAGCTGGTTCGGAATGTCGTCTTCGGCATACTGAAGATCGGCTTCATAGCCGGCTTTTCCCAGTTCTTTCACCATGTTGTCGCCATCGGCGATCCAGCGGGCCGAGGATTTCGTCGGCATGGCGATGCCCACGTTGCCTTCGGCAAAGGATGCGGATGCGAATGCGATGGCCGCGGTGGCCGCGGTCAGAAGTGTCTTGAGTTTCATTATTTACCTCCCGGAGGGCGCAGGGCTCCCGACCGCTGCACCATGGTGTTCTGGGTATTGTTAACCCATTCGTATGACTATTGTGCAAGTGCATACCTGTAAAATGCTATTGCGCGCGCAGGGTATAACTTTATTGGTATGAAATATGGACCTGATGCGCCGTCTCAAGCTGACACATCTGAAACTGATCCTGAAGATTGCAGAGGTCGGTCAAATTCAGATCGCGGCCGGCGCGCTTAACATGTCACAGCCCGCCGCGTCGCGCATTCTTGCGGATATCGAACGGGACGTGGCCGCGCCGCTCTTTACGCGCACGCCCAAGGGTATGGAAGTGACCCCGGTGGGCAGCGCCTTTCTGCGCCATGCGCGCGTCGTCTTGTCCGAGCTCGACAGCCTCGAAGCCGAAGTGCAAGGTCTGATCAAAGGGCAGGCGGGTGAGGTGCGGATCGGCGCGGTGACGGGCCCGGCGGTGGGCATATTGATGCCGGTGATTCAGCAGATCCGAGACGCCGCTCCGGATATGGCGATCAGCATCGACGTGAGCCCGTCGAGCGATCTGGTCCGGGGATTGGAAGAAGGCCGGTTCGATTTCATCCTGGCGCGCATTCCCGGATGGCAGGACAGCCGCGAGTTCCTCGTTCATCCCGCGCGCGCCGAGACAGTGCGGCTTGTGGTGCGCAAGGGGCATCCACTCGCCGGGCGCCCGGGCGTTCGGCTGCGCGATCTGCTGAGTTATGATTGGGTGATTCAGGAACGCGGCTCGCCGATCCGGCAGGCCGTCGAGATGGCCTTTCTGAACGCCGGGGAGCCGACACCGCCGCGCGTGATCAACAGCTCATCCTTGCTGATCGTTCTGTCATCCATCAGCGCAAGCGATACGATCTCGCCGCAATCGCGCGAGGTGGCGGATCTTCTCGAAGGCGACGGCTTTGCGGGCAGCATGACGACAATCGACGTCGCGGAGGAGATTTCCGTTTCACCGTATTTCGTCATCCGCCATCACACACGCGAATTGAACCAGGCCGCAGCCATGGTTTTCGAACGGGTTCTGCGCAGCCTCTGACCCACGAAACCAGGCCCGGCGGGATCGGAGGGCGGAGGTTGGCGATGATGGCTCAAGGACGCATGCTTTATCCTATAATCGGTATTATGGTAATGCCTGAGTAACCCGAATGACCTTGTCTTCCATGTGCTGCTGCCCTTGGCGCGGATTTCCCAAGGCGCCAAGGGCAGCAGCGATACGGCTTAGTCTATCGGGTCCCAGCGTTGATCAACTTGGTTTGTTGGGTAACGGCCATGGTTCCTTCTGAACCGGACCCACCAACGGTCGATCATTTGAACGGCTTGAGCGCAGCGTCCGTGAGGCGATCCTCGAACGCTTCCAGCTTCCCCGAACACCGGTAGTAATGAATGATGTCCGACAGATCCTGCCGCATGGACTTTACCTCTGGCTTCATCGCATAGGCATAATCAACACGAAGCCCACCATTGACGGAAGCCAGGTAAGTCTCGGCAAACTTGTTTTTCATTGTCAGTGCGTATTGCACCCGCACGTCACCGGTTTGCGTGTTTGTCGATGTCTGAAGGTATCGGGACAAGCCACTTGTGAGTTTCTGGATCCCGCCGTCCGTAAACTCCTCGACCGTGACATTATCAAGGCCGCCTTGAATGCAGATGTCCTGGTAATCTTCCAAATACCACTGCCACGCGAAAATCAGGCCTTGCTTGAAATTTGAGCTCGCTCCAATGGACATGTAGGACCCGTCCTGAATGGAACGCATCAGATCTGCATTGCGAAGTGTTCCGAAGAAGGCGGTCTCATCAAGGCCATTCGAAAGGCTCTCGAAATCGCCGTTTCTTGCGGCCTCCCATGCGGCGAAGACGCGCGTTGCCCCGAGAGAATGTCGCTCGGGGTTTACTCTGCTCGTGCTATTTCCGTCGTAGAGATTGTACTCAAAGTCGAGTATCCGATTGCCTTCCGCATAGGTCGTCAGCGTTACCTGCCGCACGTCACCGCATGGTTCATCAAAGACCCCGGCCTTTCGCTCCATTTGGTCGATCAATTTCTCAAGCCCGCCGCGCGAAGGTTCTCGCGACAGGTCGGCGTAGATGCGCAGCTCCGGTTTTGCGCAGTCCTTTTTCACATACGCGCGACCGTCCATCCCGGAGGAGAAATCAATGTCCAGGCGGGTTAGCGATGGGTCATCCAACGCTGTCGCCGCTTGTGCCTCGCGGCGGGCCTGGCGGTCCACGTCCCGACTCTCATCGAAGTTCGGTCCATAGCA
The DNA here is from genome assembly GCF_048553275.1 of Pacificoceanicola niger. Classification (NCBI taxonomy): domain Bacteria; kingdom Pseudomonadati; phylum Pseudomonadota; class Alphaproteobacteria; order Rhodobacterales; family Roseobacteraceae; genus Pacificoceanicola; species Pacificoceanicola niger. The sequence continues at coordinate 41,966 of NZ_JBLZMW010000015.1, read as the reverse complement.
CCCGATCTTTCGCAACGCATCCGTCAGCTCCCATCCCTCGACCTCCCAATTGGGGCGAATTTGGCTGACCTCCCCCCGTTCGATCATTGCCACATGGTCGGCCAGGGCGTCGTAAATTTCCATTGTAAAATTGGCTTTGGTCCGCCAATAGCCGTTTTCGCGGCCATAGGCGAAAAGCGCGCGGCTCGACGTCACATCAAACGTGCCGTCGACCGGACCGGTCGGATAGCCCGCGATGCGCAGCATCTGCTCAAGACGCAGATGGTTCTCCGGCGGAATATCGGCCGGCGCATAGCCGTTATTTTGCGCAGACGCGGTCACAGCGATCGATCCAAGCGGCATGGCAAGGATCATGGCGAAGAGAGTGAAACGCGGTCGTGTCTTCATGAAAACCTCAAAGTCATTGTTGGGTAATTGTCAGATCCCTGAGGGGTCTGTCGTCGCGTCTTGAGCATGTCCCAGCCTATCCTTGGCCGCAAGGGGGGCTCCCGGCCCTGCCGCTTAGGCTGATCATTGCATGCCAGCGAGAGCCGCGCTGGCCGCCCGGGGGGGCGCGCGGAGCGGTGTCACGGCGCGTTCGTGGGGTCCAGTTACGGCCCTGTTTTTGGTGCTTCGTCGTACCAAAAATTCTGAACAGCAGGAAAACCCGGCGCCGTCCCGGCAATCCAAAAAGAAGGCGCAGCCCCCGGACGATCTACCGGGTCTGGCATCCCAGCTTGGCCGATTGGAATTCGGCCAAGCCGAGTGAAGGGCGTGCGATACCGTATTTCTTGGCCGGATGGTTCCTGGTGAAAACCGCCTTGCGATTCCGAACTCTGCCAGTCTATGTATTGAAAAAGATGAAAAGTTTACTGCAATGAAATCAATCTCTTCAATAAAAGATCGCGGAAAAGGCCTTTGCCTTCGGTAAACACGCGCGCTGCAGCTCGCAGCCCTACCTTCGGAGATACATCCTAAATGCCAACGTATGAAATATCCGGCTACGCCGATTATCAAGTTGATACGACGAACAACGCGTCCCTGTTCCAGGGCACGCAAGTTCAGAACTTCACTTTCGACGATGGCGAAGGCGACACAACTTTTGAAAACGGCGATGTTCTTGGCAGTGTTGCCGGAAATGATCTCAACTACCTTGGCAACATGCAGGTTGACTTGGTTGGTGGCGGATCAATGGAATTGCTGATGGTTCAAGGGGCGGCACGGTATACGCCGCCAGAGGTGATCCAGGTTTTGGTTGTCGTGCCAGCCGGTATGTCCGTGTCGGATTTCAGTTTTCCCAACCCGATTGACTATGCGTCGCGGCAGACGGATCCGTTTCCGACCTGTTTTGCAACCGGCACCGAGATCGCCACGCAGTGCGGCAGCAAGACGGTCGAGACGCTTGAGATCGGCGACATGGTCGCGACCCACGGTGGCTCTTTTGTGCCGGTGAAATGGGTCGGCCGCCAGAAGTTGGTCAGTGTCTTTGCGCGTCACAAGGCGCAACCGGTGCGCTTTCGTGCCGGCTCTCTGGGCGACGGCCTGCCGCATACGGACCTCATGGTGACTGGCGATCACGGCATGCTGCTGGACGGTCTGGTGATCAACGCCTCGGCCCTGGTCAACGGGACAACCGTCGACTGGGTGCCGCTGTCCGAATTGGCCAATGAGGTCACCTATTTCCATATCGAGACAGCGGATCATAACGTGATCCTTGCCAATGGCGCCGAAGCCGAAACCTTTGTTGATCCGGTGGGCCGCAGACAATTCGACAATTACCAGGAATATCTTGATCTGTATGGGGTCGAACGCATCGTTCCGGAAATGAACCACCCACGCATCACGTCCGCGCGCCTTTTGCCCGATAAACTGAAGACGCGGCTCGGGATTGATGACGGCGCGATGGGGTTTGTTTCGAACCCTGGCCTGAGCGCCTGAGATAACCGGGGCAGCAAACACAGCAAGAGAGTGCCCGTCTAAGCTGCCCCTGCCCCCGAGCCTGCACGCTTTTTGACGCAAGGACCGGATCCCGCGCGGGCGGCCCGAGGACCGGTTTCCTGACCGAATGGTCACTATTTTGCGTCAAACGCGCTTTGTGGCACATGCCCGTGCTGGACAGAGTGAGCGCGAAAGGCTTACCTAAGGGTACAGTGTTGGCCCGCTTGTCGATCTCTTGCCGCGCCGCATTGGAAACGCACGGTGTGGCACAGCCGGCCGTGTCATGGAGAGCCCGGAACAATGAACGCCGATCTGCGCGACTATCTGATTGAATTGACGAACAAGGATAGCGTCGAAGAGCTTTGGAACGCGCATTGCGAACGGATGGCCTTGTACGGTTTCGACCGGCTGATTTATGGCTTCACCAACTTCCGGACGGAAAACTCGCTCGGCGATCCCAACGATTTCGTGGTTCTGACCAATCACACGCCCGCCTATCGCAAAGGGTTTGTCGAGGGTGGTCTGTATCGTCATGCGCCGATGGTTCGCTGGGCGCTGTCCAATGAAGGCTTTTGCAGCTGGCGTGTGATGGCGCCGCGTGTGACGGCCGGTGATCTGACCGAACAAGAGCGCAAAGTGCTTGAGTTCAACCTCTCGCACAAGGTTCATGCCGGGTATACCATCAGCTTCAAGTCCGTATCGAGCCGCGCCAAGGGCGCGATTTCGCTGACCACGCGCGCAGAGCTGAGCCAGGATCAGGCGGATGAGATCTGGGAAAAGGACGGCAAGGATATCGTTCTGCTGAACAATATCGTCCACTTGAAGATCCTGACCCTGCCGGTGCCGCTGCAGAACCAGACACTCACGCCGCGGCAACGCGAGGCGCTGGAATGGGTCGGTGATGGCAAGACCATGCAGGACATCGCACAGATCATGGGGCTGACGCAGGCGACGATTGAAAAGCATCTGCGCCTTGCGCGCGAAACGCTGAATGTCGAGACCACCGCGCAGGCCGTGGCCAAGGCAGCCTTCCACAATCAGATGTTCATCATCGAAGCCCGGTGACAGCGGGTAGGCGCGCCCTGCCCCGGCGTCTCTCTGCGCGGTGCGATGATCCCCGGCCTCTCATGCCGGGCAAGGCTTCCACAGGGTGATCCGGGTTGTCATGTCCAGGAACGTCGCATGGCGATCAAGGATGGCCCGCAGGTCCGGGCCGATCCGCGCCTCCGGCATCCGTGTGTATCCAAGCTTGCTGTACCATGGCGCATTCCACCTCGGCGTGCGGAATGTCGCCAGACATGTCCCTGCCACGTCTGCCTCCGCTGCACAGTCTTCTGCCCATGCCAGCAACCGTTGCCCGATGCCTTTTCCGGACATCCCGTCGTCGACCATAAGGCTCGCGATGTATAGGACGTCGTCAAGCGGCTGGACGATGATGTAGCCCGCTCTGCGTCCGGCAAACTCGGCCACCCGCGTTGTCCCCGTCCTGAAACGTTCGGGGTTGATCGCCGGGGCAGCAACAATTTTCTCGAAGTCTTTCAATGACAGGTAGCGCCGATGCGCCGCGCGCTCCAATTGGCGCAGGTCTTCCGTCTCCGCCTCATCATGGGGGCGCAGTATGATTTGGGTGTTGGTCATGGTCAAACCTCGTTGCGGGGGCGACGCCTTCGACGTGGCCTCTCCCGGACCCGATCCACACACATGCAAAGGCACGCTGCGAGGCCTTGTGATGAAACAGGAGCGGATTGTCATGATGGTGGTCGTCGCAGTCCAGATCTCGCGACACCGGGCGGCGACTGGTTTACCCGGCGCCGTTCATAGCAAGGCCGTCGTGATGGCAATCGAAAGAGGTCATGTCGCGATACAGCATGTCCCGCATTAATCCGGGAGACGGCATCCGGACAAGTGAAGTTTGTGTAACGCTCGGCACCCATTCGATCTTTACCGCCTGCTCCGGATTTTTCGGGATCGGTCCAACCGTAAAATCTACGTGAATAACGGTAGGGAAAACCGGAGGTCCGGAAATCCCGACTTTCGTTACCTCACGTCATTTGGCAATCTGTCACTGTTCCGTGAGTGGTGGCTTTAATGCCATGGGACGCAGAGGCCGCAACCCCGGTCATTTCCGGGCACTGAGGCTTTGCCGGTTCAGTCCGGCGCTGGTTTCGGCGGGGCAATTTCAGCCCTCGCCGGACCGGCATACTTCCGGGGGCCCCGCATCATCCCCAATGTCTCATCGCGGGGGCCCCGGATCCCTTTCAGCTATGACCGCCCTGCCCCGGTTACGCCAGTGGATGGCCCCGGACAAAAGAAAACGGCGCGGTCCGCAAAGACCACGCCGTTTCACGTCTGATATCAGGGTAGACTTAGCCCTGGGCGGCCTTGGCCACCTCTGCTGCGAAGTCTTCTTCGACTTTCTCGATGCCTTCGCCAACCTGCATGCGCACGAAGCCGACGATCTCGGCGCCCGCATCCTTGGCGGCCTGCTCCACGGTCTTGTCCGTGTCCATGACGAACTGCTGGCCGGTCAGGGTCACTTCGGCGAGGAACTTCTTCATGCGGCCGACGATCATCTTTTCGATCACGGCTTCCGGCTTGCCGGATTCGCGGGCGATGTCCATCTGGACCTGCTTTTCCTTCTCGACGATCGCCGGGTCGAGCTCGGCTTCGTTGAGGGCCTGCGGGTTGGCCGCTGCGATGTGCATGGCGATCTGTTTGCCAAAGGCTTCGTCACCGCCCTTGAGCGCCACGAGAACACCGATCTGGCCCATGCCATCCGTCGCCGCGTTGTGCACGTAAGAGGCAACCACGTCGCCTTCCACGGATTCCATGCGGCGCACGGACATGTTTTCGCCGATGGTTGCGATCTTGTCGGTGATTACGTCGGCAACGGGTTTGCCATTGAGGTCGGCGGCCTTGAGGGCCTCGACGTCGGACACGGTCAGCGCGGCGTTTGCGATGCCTGCGACCATGTTCTGGAAATCGGCGTTCTTGGCAACGAAATCGGTCTCGGAGTTCACCTCAACGGCGACGCCCTTGCCACCGTCGACCTTGACGGCAACAAGGCCCTCAGCGGCGGTGCGGCCGGATTTCTTGGCGGCCTTTGCGAGGCCCTTGGTGCGCAGCCAATCCACGGCCGCATCCATGTCGCCGTCGGTTTCCACCAGCGCCTTCTTGGCATCCATCATGCCTGCGCCGGTCATCTCGCGCAGTTCTTTAACCTGCTTAGCAGAAATCGCCATGTTGGCTCTCCTCGAATAAAGCTGTTGAGGCAGGCCCGTCGTGGCCCGCCTCGGTCTGTCACAGTTTCGTGTCGCCCATGCGACAGCGGGCGATTTACTCGCCCTGCGCCTCGGTCAGAACCTCTTCCGCGGGCGCATCTTCGAGCGCTCCGAGGTCCACGCCTGCGGCTTCCATCTGGCCGGTCATGCCATCGAGGGCCGCGCGGGAGACGAGATCGCAGTACAGCGCGATGGCGCGGGCCGCGTCATCGTTGCCGGGGATGATGTAGTCCACACCGTCGGGCGAGCAGTTGGTGTCGACGATGGCAACAACCGGAATGCCCAGTTTGTTGGCTTCGGCCACGGCCAGCGCTTCTTTCTTGACGTCGATGACGAACAGCATGTCCGGAACGCCGCCCATTTCGCGGATCCCGCCGAGCGATGCTTCGAGCTTCTGCTGGTCACGCTCCATGCCGAGACGCTCTTTCTTGGTCAGGCCTTCGGCGCCCTGAGCCATTGTCTCGTCGATCGACTTGAGGCGGTTGATCGACTGGGAAACGGTCTGCCAGTTGGTCAGCGTGCCACCGAGCCAGCGGTGGTTCATGTAATACTGAGCGCATTTCTCGGCGGCGTCGGCGATCGGCTGAGCGGCCTGACGCTTGGTGCCTACGAAGAGAACGCGGCCATTCTTGGCGACGGTGTCGCGGATGGCGGTCAGTGCCTGATCCAGCATCGGAACGGTCTGCGTCAGGTCCATGATGTGGATGCCGTTACGCGCGCCATAGATGAACTCGCCCATGCGGGGGTTCCAGCGCTGCGTCTGGTGGCCAAAGTGAACGCCAGCTTCGAGCAGCTGACGCATGGTGAACTCAGGAAGAGCCATGCCTTGTATCCTTTCCGGTTTAATATCCTCGGCGGGGGATCAAGGCATCTGCCTCAACCGGTGGACTTTGGGGGATGTCTGTCCCAAGGCCCGCCCCCGCCTGCGGGGTTCGTGCGCGAGCCTTTAGACGGGATTGGCGCAGGGCGCAACCCCCGTTGTCGGACAGACCGGTTTTCAAAGGCAAAGAGGCCCCGGCACAGGGCCGGGGCCGCGTTTCGCACACCCGGCGGCTGGGATCAGAGGAACACGCGTTCCACGAACCAGTAGCCGCCCACCAACGCGATCCCGACGGACGCCGGCACGGCGACAAAGCGGCGATAGGCGTCCAGGCGGTCGAGGAATGTTACCGACAAGAAGCACAGCAGGCAAAGCGCGGCCAGCGGCCAGAAGAAGATCGGCGCGCCCGCCCCCATGGTCTCCACAAAGGCCGGACCGTTGACGACAAAGCTGAGTGCGACGAAGCCAAGCGTGAGAACGCCGTAGATGACCTGACCGGTGCGAATGTCGGCCTCGCCCATATCGACGCGCTGCGCCAGCACGACCAGAAGAAACGCCAGCGCGATCACCGTGAGCTGCCCCACCTCGACGCCGACGTTGAAGCCGATCAGCGCCGGGACGAACTGATCCTGCGGCAGGCCGAATTCGCCCAGAACGCTGGCAAAACCGAGACCGTGCAGCAGGCCAAAGACAAAGATGACCAGCGGCCGCCAGCGATGCAGCTTGTCCGAAACGATATTTTCGACCGCAACATAGACGATGGATGCGGCGATGATCGGCTCGACGATGCTACCCGGGATGTTGACATAGCCAAGCGCGCCAAGCGCCAGGGTGACGGTGTGCGCCAAGGTGAAGGCGGAAATCTGCCAGATCAGCGGTCGCAGATGGGTGGACAGAAAGAACAGCCCGAGCACAAAAAGGATGTGGTCCAGCCCCTTGGGCAGGATGTGATCAAAGCCAACCGGCACGTAACCCGCAAAGGTGGCCAGAGCGCCCGTGGCATCGCCACCCTGCACCGTGATCGGCCCGCTGCTGCCGCCGGCAAGATAGCCGGTATAGCCATCCTCGACGCCCTGCTGGCGCAGGATCAGCGTGCCATAGCGCGCGGGCCATGAAACCTCGATGGCCTCGGTCCCTTCGGGCAACGGGGCCGACAGCTCCAGACTTGTATCGCGCGGCAGCGAGACATCACCGACCGGCGGCACCGTGATCTGATCAAGAGCGAGATCCACCGGTACACCATCGGCTTGCACGGCAAGGGCTGAGACAATCGCGCCGATCTGCTCCCGCAGGCGCTCTTCGATCTGTTCTGGCGGCATGGCGCGCAGCGCGTCAACGTCGTCCGAGCCTTCGGTTTCGTTGGTATCGGCGACGCCTTCGAGATCGACCCCGGCCAGGATTGCCTCGGCGTTCATCTCGATTTTCAAGGAAATCTGGCCGTCGGCGGCTGTCAGATCGCCGATGGCGGGTCTGACCTCATGCGCAACTGCAAATGAGACCGAAGCCAGCCAGACCAGAGCCGCGAGGACGATGCGCATGTCTTTCTCCTTGTTTTTCAAGGTGTGAAAGTGACGCGCCGCCCCCGAAGTTCAAGAGAAAAAGCCACGCGGTGCGCAACTTTTCAAAGGTCGATCACCTGAACGCTGCGCCCTTTGGCCGCCAGCGCGATCTTGCCATCGCACAGGCGCAGCGCGTCCTCCCCAAAAACCTCCCGGCGCCACCCGGACAGCGCCGGAACATCGCGCAGACCGGCGGCAATGGCATCGAGATCCGCCGCCGGTGCAATTAGCTTGGAGGCGACACCGGAGCTTTCGGTGCGGGCCTTCAGAAGCACGCGCAGCAGATCGGCAAGCGCCGGGTTGACCTGCAGCTTGTCGCGGCTTTCGTCGACCTTGGGCAGCTTGTCCTTGGGGCACTCAAGCCCGTCTTTGACCGCCTTGAGGATCCCATCGGCGATTTCGCCCTTGCGGGCCTCGCGCAGGAGCAGGCGCGAACGGCCGAGATCGCCCATATTCTGCGGCTTGGTCGAGGCCAACTCGACCAGCGCGTCGTCCTTGTAGACCCGGTTGCGCGGGATGTTCCGGCTTTGGGCATACTCCTCGCGGAAGGCGGCAAGTTCGCGCACGATGGCCAGGAATTTCGGCGCGTTGGAGCGCGTGCGCACCCGCTGCCATGCCTCTTCGGGGCGCGAAATATAGGTCTCGGGATCGGTCAGCGTGCTCAGTTCCTCGGCCACCCAGCGGGCCCGGCCGGTCTCATCGAGCTTGCGCGCAAGAAATTCATAGATTTGACGCAGGTGCGTGACGTCCGCCAGCGCATAGGTTTTCTGTGCATCGGTCAATGGGCGGCGCGACCAATCGGTAAAGCGCGAGCTTTTGTCCACGGCGCCCTTCACGATGCGCTTGACCAGGGTTTCATAGCCAACCTGTTCGCCAAAGCCGCAGACCATGGCGGCGACCTGCGTGTCGAACAACGGTTTGGGGATGACATTGTTGTCGATGAAAAAGATTTCGAGATCCTGCCGCGCCGCGTGAAACACCTTCACGACATTTTCGTTACGAAACAGCGCGATCAGCGGATCCAGCGACAGCCCGTCCACCAGCGGATCGACCAGAACCGCATTGCTGTCATCGGTTCCGGGCAGCGCCAGCTGGATCAGGCACAGTTTGGAGTAGTAGGTCCGTTCGCGAAGAAATTCGGTATCGACGGTGACATAGGGCTCTGACTCGGCCTGTTTGCAGAACTCGGACAGGTCTGCTGTTGTTGTTATCGTTCTCATGAGCCGCCGTTTCGTCCTTTCTCGACTATTCCGTCTCGGTTTGACCACCCTAACCTCATTCATCAGGAAAGAGCAATTCACCCGGTGCAGCTTCGGAAGATGCAATCGGGTTGGAAAGGACACCCTGCTCCGGAAATCACGTTTTGTGATGCCGTTGGCAACAATCATTCGTTTCAAGAATGCTGCCCAACCGGATATCTCGGCGGCATGACCCGCTAACAAGAGGAATGACCATGGCGTCGCTTGATATCACACACCCTGCCCTGCCCCAAACCGCGCTGTCGCGCGGCGATCTTACCGCTTTGGCGACGGCGGCGGCCTTGCTGATTGGCCTCGGGCTGACGGCTCTCATGGCACCGCCCGCACCTGCCTCGCCGGATTGGCATGGCAACAGCGGCAGCGCGCAGCGCCTACAACGTGAGCAGTGACCGCTCGCCACCGGCAAAGCGGCGCAGCACCGCCGGATACAGCCTGTGTTCCTGAACCAGAACCCGCGCGGCGAGCGTGTCCGCATCGTCGCCGGGTTCAATCGGCACCCGCGCCTGTCCAAGGATGGGACCATCGTCCAGCTTGGGCGTGACCTCATGCACGGTGCAGCCCGCTTCGCTGTCGCCCGCATCCAGCGCCCTTTGGTGCGTGTGCAGGCCCTTGTACTTGGGCAGGAGCGAGGGGTGAATGTTCAACATCCGCCCCTCGTAGGCCGCGATAAAGGAAGGCGTCAGAATCCGCATGAAGCCCGCAAGGCAGAGAATATCCGGGTTCGACGCATCAATGTGCTCGCGCAGCGCCGCCTCGAAGGCTTCGCGGTCGCCCTTGAACGGCCGGTGATCGACCGCGGCGGTGGCAATGCCCATGTCCGCCGCTTTCTTCAAACCGCCCGCGTCGGGATCGTTGGAGGCCACGAGACAAGGCCGCGCGGGATGATCGCCGGTCATGCTTTCGACCAGCCTGACCATGTTGGACCCGCCGCCGGACACGAGAATCGCGACCCGTTTCACGAAAGCGCGCCCTCGTAGGCCATCCCGCTCTCGCCCGTAACCGTGCCGAGGCGCACGGGCGTCTCGCCCGCTGCGGCCAACGTATCGAACAGCACATCCGCATGTTCGGCGGCCACCACCAGCACCATGCCGATACCGCAGTTGAACGTCTTGAGCATCTCGGCGGCCTCTATATTGCCGGTCTCCTGCATCCATTTGAAGACCGGGGGCAGATCCCAAGCGTTCAGGTTGACCGCCGCGCCTATGCCCTCGGGCAGCACGCGCGGCAGGTTCTCGGTCAGACCGCCGCCGGTGATATGCGCCAGCGCGTGCACGCCGCCCGCCCGGACCGCTTCGAGCGCCGGTTTCACATAAAGCCGCGTCGGGGTCAGCAGCGCCGCGCCAAGTGTGCCCTCTCCCCAGGGGCAATCCGCATCCCAACCAAGGCCGGAGATCTCCACCAGCTTGCGCACGAGGCTGTAGCCGTTCGAATGCACCCCGTCGGAGGCCAGACCGATCAGCACATCGCCCGCAGCGACGCCCTTGGGCAGATCACTGCCGCGCTCCATGGCCCCCACGGCAAATCCCGCGAGATCGAAATCGCCCGCCGGATACATCCCCGGCATTTCCGCCGTCTCGCCGCCAATCAGGGCACAGCCGGACTGCGCGCAGCCCTCGGCGATGCCTTCGACAACCCGCGCCGCAGTGTCGGTGTCGAGCTTGCCTGTCGCGAAATAGTCCAGGAAAAACAGCGGCTCCGCGCCCTGACACACCAGATCATTGACGCACATGGCAACAAGGTCGATGCCCACGCCGTCCACATGGCCGGTGTCGATCGCGATGCGCAGCTTGGTGCCAACCCCGTCCGTCGCCGCCACCAGAATGGGATCGCTGTAGCCCGCGCCCTTGAGGTCAAACAATGCGCCAAAGCCGCCAAGACCGGACATCACGCCCGGGCGGTTGGTCTTTTTCGCGGCAGGTTTGATCCGGTCCACAAGGGCATTGCCCGCGTCGATATCAACGCCCGCCTGGGCATAGGTCACTGGTGTCTTGGCGTCGCTCATCTCGGCTCTCCTGAGAATATGCCGCCGCGATAGCCCATTCATGCTGCGCACGCAACGTCACGGGTATCGTTTCAGCGCGCCCCGGGTCCGCTTTATGACAGGGTTGCGCGTCTTCCGGACCCCAGCGCCGTGCGCCGGGACAATCCGCCCTCCGCCGCGACGACCCGCACGTTCCCTGTCTTGACGCGGCGCATTCTCGGACATACTCAAAGTCACACGGTGGGCCTGTAGCTCAATTGGTTAGAGCAGGGCGCTCATAACGCCTTGGTTGGGGGTTCGAGTCCCTCCGGGCCTACCAAACCTGCCGTTCCCTCATTAGGTGAGAAAAGACCGATCTGGACCGCGCTCCGAGACGCCGGGATGGAAAAACGGCTCCTGTCTTCCTCTGGCATTCGTGTATGCGTTCGGGAATGCGCAAACGCCGGTGCGCAAGAGCAACGCCTTGGCCGTCCATGGCACAACCGGGTGCCGGGTCTCTCCCCGCGCCGGTTTCATTGGTGCGGTCCGTCACGCTGCGCACCCGGTCGAATCCTCGAACCACGTATAAGGACGCGCGCATTCAGATCGCCTGCGGAATCAGTCCCTGCCCGGTGTTTCGCATTCTTCGAAGGAGCCGCGCTGACGCAGTCTCTGACTGGCGCTTGGACCGGGCGGCACCGGTATGACGTCATGATCGGCAGTTGTCGCGGGATACGATGCGCCAACAGGCCTCCGTCAGAAGATCGCTCATACCATGCGCCGCGTAGCCGGGTTTCGGACCCGGATTTTCCGGGACCCGTTGCCGGACCTGTTCTGCGTCGTCCTGAACAAAGGCCGAAAAGAACAGGGGCCCGCCATCGCGGATGATGCGGCGGGAGAATGCGAGGGAATCGCCCGCCGCGTTCGGGTTCCGATCGGGAATGACCGGGACCATCGGCATCAGGTCGAACATCGGGCCACTGAAGGGCAACGCCGTGCGGGGCGTCATGGCCTCGCCCGTCTTGTTGTTTATGGCGTTGGACGCATTCCCGTGATGATCGGCAAACCGTGGCTCGTCGACTGCGGTCTGAAGAAACGCAACCAGCGCCTTGTGGACGTCGATCCCGGCATGGCCGCCAGGTGGCAGGCCAAGGTCGAGAAAACTCTCCGAAAAGCGCAGGCCGCAGCCAATATCGCGGCGGTCGTTACAGCCAAGCCCCCCCGATGCGCTCGCACGTATATTCAATGAGCATCTGCCCGATCTGCGTCGGGGTGGTCATGGTCTGAACGTTGGGATGGTCGCGTTTAACCCGCTGTGGCACAAGGAGCCAGAGTTTTCCGGTCTGACGGTGCGCGGCATGGCGCGGTGTCAACGCGGCAGCCAGGATCGCCCCCCCAAGTTCAAGCCATGGCGATATGCCGCCGTTCCGATTGATCGCATCGTCAGGAGAAAGGACCCGTGCGCACAAGACAGGTGGACTGCTGCGCCAGAACAAGAGAAAAGGCTCGCTCCATTGCCAGCGCGCATCACAGGGAGGCACAGGCAGATGCGGCGGAATGCAGCCCAAGCCCGGCCCCCTGCCCCGAGGGTTGAAGCGCCTTCTTGAGCGGCCATGCAACCTTTGGTACGCACACGAGGATTGCGGTTTGCGTCTGATACTCAGCCATTCCACCACCGATAACAGGAGCCTGCCATGCGCCGGATTGCCCTCTGCCTTGCCTTTCTCGTTCCGGTGCAGGCCCTTGCCCAGGACTACGCCGCCGGCACACTCAGCATCGAGCTGAACTCGGTGGAGACGGTCGAAGCCGCCTGCCGCATGAGTTTCCTGATCCAGAATGGCCATGACGCCGACATCGACAAGGCCGTCTTCGAGGCGGTTTTGTTTGATCAGGGCGGCACGGTGGATCGTCTGACGCTCTTTGATTTTGGCGCCCTGCCCGCGGGCCGCCCCCGGGTGCGGCAATTTATGGTCCCTGATCTGAGCTGCGAGGCGCTGGGCCAGGTGTTGATCAACGGCGTACAAAGTTGTCAGAGCGGCGAGGCCGAGAGCGCTCTGTGCGGCAAGGGCCTGAGGCTGCGCTCGCGCATCGCGGTTGAGGTGATCGGATGAGTGCCGCATTGGTCGATGCGCTGCGCCGGATTTTCGATCTTGGCGGGCCGGTTGTGCTGCTGCTCGGGGCGCTGTCGGTTCTGGTGCTTGCGGTCGTGCTCTACAAGCTGTGGCAATTCACGGCTGCGGGTGTCGGGCGACACAAGGCCCTGCGCCGGGCCGTTGCGGCATGGGACGCGGGCGCACGTGCGCAGGCCCGCAGCGACTTGCAGAACTCCACGAGCTATCTGCGTCCGGTCATCGAAATGGCCATTGACGGCCAGACCGACGCAGAGCGGCTCAAGGCAGAGGCCGAGACCCGGTTCGCAACGCTCGAACGCGGATTTCGCGTGCTTGATACCGTGGCGCAGCTTGCCCCGTTGCTCGGGCTCTTTGGCACCGTTCTTGGGATGATCTCCGCGTTTCAGGCGCTGCAGGACGCAGGCAGTCAGGTTGACCCCTCCGTGCTGGCGGGCGGGATCTGGGTCGCGCTGCTGACCACGGCGGTGGGGCTTGCGGTGGCGATGCCGACGACCATCGTGCTCAACTGGTTCGAGGCGCGGATCGACGCCGAGCGTGTTCTGGCCGGGGCTGCCCTGCGCACCATCCTTGCACCGACCGGGGATGCGGACCCTGCGACGCAGCCCGGGGCCACAGCGGAACCCACCCATGCTTAGACGCGAGCGACGGCGGCGCAGGCTGTCCATGACATCGCTGATTGATGTCATCTTCCTGCTGCTGCTGTTCTTCATGCTCAGCTCGACCTTCACCCGCTTTGCCGAGGTGGACCTGTCGGCGGGCGCCGCCGGGGGCACGGCCCCGCCCTCCGAGAGGCCGCCGGTCTTCCTCAGGCTTGGGGTCGCGACGTTGGACCTCAATGGCCGCGCCGTGTCTCTGGACGCGCTTGCCGACAGGCTGGCCCCCTTGCTTGGCGATGCCCCGGGATCGGTTCTCGTCTCCTTGCGCGGGGCGGTGGATGCGCAGCGGCTGACTGATCTGCTGGTGGCCCTGCGCACGGTGCCAAAGGCCGAGGTGACCGTGCTGGAGCAAAACGGATGAGAGTGCGCCGTGCCAGGACCGAGCGCGAGCCGACCATTGCCCTGATCAACATCGTTTTTCTGATGCTGATCTTCTTTCTGGTGGCCGGGACGCTGGCGGTTCCCTTGGATCGCGACCTGAGACTTGTCAACACGGAGACCCTCGCTGGGCAAGCCCCGCCGGATGCGCTTGTCGTGAATCGGGACGGTCGGCTAAGCTATCGCGGCGGGCCAGTTGCCGATGCTGCGGCTTTTATCAACAGTCTCGACACTCCGGCGCGGGCGCGGGTGCGCGTGGTCCCGGACCGTGCCCTGCCTGCGGCGGATCTGGTCGCGCTTGGCCGGGCCCTGCGCATCGCTGGCGCGCAAAGCGTTGTGATCGTCACCGAACGGGGGCTGCGGTGATCCGGGGTTCGCTCGCGATCAAGCTGGCCGCTCTGGCGGTGGCCGCTGGCGCACATGTGGCATTGGCCGTGGTGCTGCTCCCGGATGAGACCACGCGCATCGAAGGGGCGACGGGCGGCGCGACCGTCCGCCTTGGCAACGGCTTTGCCGATATGGTGCAGGGCGTCACGCAGCCACAGGCCGCGCAGGCCGTCGCCAGCCCGATCCCGGCAAAACCCGCGCTCGCGCTGCGCGCCGCAAAACCGGACCCGGTGCAGCAAAGCGCATCCTCGACCGCATCGGCGGTGTCGCCCGTACCGTCCACCATTGTTCCGACAGCGCCGCGAGCGCCCGGCGCTGCCCCTTCACCGTTCGAACCGCTGGTTGCACAAACCACGAGCGAGCCTGCGCCCGCGGTCCCGGGCTTGACCGCGCTTCCCGCCACACCGGCGCCTGCATCCGCCAGACAAGCGCCCGCATCCGCCCCCCCGGTCCCGCCCGAGCCAGGCAGGACCGACACCGCGCTGCAGGTCCTCGAAGGCAGCGCGCCGGCCACCGGGGCCGTCACACGCTCACTTCGCCCCAACCCGCGCAGCGCCGCGTTCGAGCAGACGCACAAACCCGATCCCGCGCCCCGCGCACAGGCCAAGCCGCCCAAGACCAACCCCGCGCCGAAACCGAGCAGCACCGGAAATGCCGCGCAAACCACCCGCGCCGGAACGGCCACGGGACAGACGACTGCAAAAGCCCGGTCCAGCGGCAGCGGTGGCAAGACCAAGGCCAGCGGAAACGCGGCCGCGTCGAATTACAGGGGCGTCGTTGCACGCTGTATCGCCCGAGCAGGCCGCCCAGGCGTGCGCGGCGGCGGCACCGCCCGCGTGTCGTTTCGCATTACGGACAGTGGGCGCATCACGGCGGTGGTTCTGTCGCGCCCCTCGGGCAACCCGGCGCTTGACCGGGCAGCGATGAGCATGATCCGGCGCGCCGGTCCCTGTCCGGCGCCGCCGCCCGGCGCGGACAGGGCGCACGCCGTGAACATCCAATCCCGATAGGCCGCCCGCGCCCGTGATGCCGGTCCAGATTTCTAAAACCAAGGTCGCATAGGCGGCACGATTTGCCCCCCTTAGTGTCGCGGAAATGGGAGCACGTATTTTCATTGCGCTGGCCGTCTGGCTGCTGAGCCTGACGGCGGCACTGGCCGAGGTCAAAACCCGCGACGTGCTCGCGGCGTATATCTATGCGCCCATGGCGCTGGGCGAGCAGGACCCGGAGACCGGCGTCTACGATCTTCTCAATTCCGGCGGCGCCAAGGCCGGTTACGTGTTTCAGACCGAACCGCTGGCCGCCCTGCCCGGGTTTTCCGGCGCGCCGATCAACATGCTTGTCGTGCTTGATCTCGAAGGGCAATTCGTCGATGTGCAGCTGCTCGACCACAATGAACCGATCTTTGTCTCCGGCCTTGGCGAGGCGCCCTTCCACGCCTTCATGGAACAATATCGCGGCCATTCGATTTCCGACACTCTGGTGGTCGGCACGCCCTACGGCGACGGCGGTGCGGGATCGGGGCTGGTCTATCTCGACGGCGTGACGAAGGCGACGGCGAGCGTGCGCATCGCGCATGAATCGATCCTTGCTGCCGCGCTCCATGTGGCGCGCGAAAAACTTGGTGGGATCGCGGCCGGGCCGCCGGCCTTCCCGGATCCGGCCGTTGACGAAGACCTCGATTGGCAGGCCCTTGTCGATCAGGGGCTGATCACCCGGTTTCAGGTCAGCAACGCGGAGGTACAGGCACAGTTCGAAGGCACGACCTGGGAAGACGATGATCCGGAGGCGCTCGATTATCCCAATGATGCCTATCTCGATCTGTGGGTCGCCGATCTCGGGCCGCGGTCCATCGCCCGCGCGATCCTGTCGGAGGATACGCTCACCGAACTCGATCGGTTCGTCGAGATTTCCGGCTTTGATGAGCCGGTGCTGATGATCGAAACCGCGCGGCACGGTCTTGTCTCCGACGCGTTCGTGCGCAACACCGCGCCAGACCTTGTCGGGGCGTCGCAGGGCGGGTTTCCCGTCGCGCTGCGCGATGCGGACATCTTTGTCGAACTGGCGGACGACGTGCCGGACGCCCTGCACGATGGCACCGCTCTGATCCTGCGTACCGATCGACGGCTCGGCTTCGATCCGGCCAGCCCATGGGAGATCTCCGTCAAGGCGTTGCGCGAACACGGCATGTTTCAGCCAGAGGTCGGCGCCGTCACCTTGATCCGGGAGCTGTCCACCCCGGATCGGTTTTTCACCCGTCCCGGACAGATCCAGCGGCGCTCCCCCTTCGAAGAGGCGATCCAAAATCGAAAAAGCGATCTGATTCTTCTCGCGGGTTTCCTTATGGCCCTCCTGCCGCTGCTCTTGTTTGGCCAGTCGCACCTTGCCGGGCTGCGGGCCTTTACGCCGGTTCGGCTTGGCATTCTTGCCTTTGTTCTGGGCTTTGTTGGATGGTGGGGACAGGGGCAGCTTTCGATCGTTACGCCCCTCGCCGCGCTGCAGGCGGCCATCTCCGGCGGCGCCTTCGCCTTCCTGCTGTATGATCCGTTTTCCCTGCTGGTCTGGCTCGCAGCCTTGCTTGGCTTCGTGCTGTGGGGGCGAGGGCTGTTTTGTGGCTGGCTTTGTCCGTTCGGCGCCCTGCAGGAGTTCGCACACCACCTTGGACGGCTGTTGCGTCTGCCCCGGATCGAGCCCTCGGCGCTTTGGGACGACCGGCTGAAATCGGTGAAATACGTCGCGCTGGCGGGCCTTGTGACTGTGACGGTCCTGAAACCGGAGCACATGGACAAGGCCGCCGAAATCGAGCCCTTCAAGACTGCGATCACCACCTTCTTTCTGCGCGAATGGTATTATGCCGCCTATGCAGCGCTGTGGCTGGTTCTGGGACTTTTTGTGTTCAAGGGGTTTTGCCGCTACCTCTGTCCGCTCGGCGCGCTTATGGCCATTGGCGGGGCGCTGCGCCTGCGCAAGTGGATTCCCCGGCGGGTGGACTGCGGCGCGCCCTGCCAGCTGTGCCGGGTGAAATGCAATTACGGGGCCATCGAGAAATCCGGTGCGATCCAGTATGACGAGTGTTTCCAATGCCTTGACTGCGTGAGCATCCACGATGATGCAGATCAGTGCGTGCCTTTGGTCCTTGAAGCACGCAAGGAAAAGCGCCGCCCACGCCGCACGGGCCATCCCAATGAGGTGCCAGCCGAATGAAACGCCGTCGCTTTATCGCCGTCGCCGCCGCTTTCGCCTGCGCACCGCGTTTCGTTGAAGCACAGTCATGGCAGGGGCAGGCGCTCGGGGCAAACGTGAGCCTGACCTTGAATGGACCTCGGTCCGAGATATCCGCCGCGCTCGCCGAATTGTCCGGCTGGCTTGAAACCTTTGAGGATACGTTCAGCCTCTATCGGTCGGCGTCGATGCTGTCGCGACTCAATCGAGACGGACGGCTGTCCGCGCCCGGCGGCCTGTTCGAGGACCTGGTGCAGCGGGTTTCTGCGGCGCATGACGTGACGGACGGCCTGTTCGATCCAACCGTGCAGCCGCTCTGGGACGCGCTGGCCAAAGGCGAAAATCCCGGTGCCGCGCGGAGTTTGATCGGATGGGACCGCGTACAATCCAATGTTCTCGGGCAAATCCGGATGGCCCCGGGACAGAAGCTCACGTTCAACGGCGTTGCCCAGGGCTATGCGACGGACCTGGTCCGCGACGCGCTCCATCAGCGCGGATTTACCAAGGCATTGATTAACATCGGCGAATATGCCGCGCTGGGCGGCCCGTTCCGGCTGGGCCTGTCCGATCCGGCATTTGGCATGGCCGGTCAGGTAACGCTGAGCGGACATGCAATCGCAACCTCCAGTCCCGGTGCGCTCTTGCTTGGCGGACATGGGCATATTCTCGGCCCGCAAGGCCAGCGGCCGCTCTGGTCGACGCTTTCGATCGAGGCAGACAGCGCGGCGCTGGCGGATGCGCTTTCGACCGCGGGTGTGTTCATGCGGCTTGATCGTCTGAGACAATTGAAGCGTCAGGCTGGCTTGCGCCGGATCATCGCCATTGATCAGCAGGGAAACTTACGCAGCATTTAGGGCATTTTGCGCCTGTTCTTCAGTGATTGATGGCGGTTTGCGCGAGATTTTCGGCGCAGCGACAGTGCATCTTGCGCCTCGGCGCGGCGCAGGTCAAAAGAAGCACCATGTCGACTGCACCGCAAATCCTTTGTATCGGCTCCGCCCTCTGGGACGTGATCGGCCGCACCTTCAGCGAAATGCGTCCCGGGAACGATGTTCCCGGCCGCATCACACGTATTCCGGGCGGCGTTGCCCTCAACATAGCCATGACTCTCAGTCGGTTTGGCATGCAGCCCGTGATGCTCAGCGCGATTGGCCACGACGCCGAAGGCGATGCACTGATCGCGCGCTGCGCGGCACTTGGGCTGGACATGACGCATGTCTATCGCTCAGAAGACCTGCCGACGGATGTTTACATGGCCATCGAAGCGCCCAGCGGCCTGATCGCCGCGATTGCCGATGCCCATTCGCTTGAGGCGGCGGGCGCGCGCATTCTTGATCCGCTGCGCAATGGCACCCTGGGCAGCGTCGGCGCTCCCTATGCCGGACAGATCGCGCTCGATGGCAATCTGACCGAAACGTTGCTGGCGGACATCGTCGCAGATGATGCCTTTTCCGAGGCTGATCTGCGCATCGCCCCGGCTTCGCCGGGCAAGGCCGAGCGACTGCGACCGTTTCTTTTGCACCGTCGTGGCACGCTTTACGTCAATCTCGAAGAAGCGGGCTTGCTCTGCGAGACGACATTTACCAGCGCACCGCAAGCGGCGGCCATGTTGATCGAGCGTGGCGCATGTCGCGCCGTGGTCACCAACGGCCGCGAATGCTGTGCCGATGCCACCGCGGATGCTCTTATCACAAAGCGCCCCCCGGAAGTGAACGTGACACGGATTACCGGGGCTGGCGACACCTTCATGGCCGCCCACATGGCAGGCGAGCGACGCGGTCTCGATCGCGAAGACGCGCTCACATTTGCCCTGGACACAGCGGCCGCCCATGTTTCAGGAGAAATCTCCCTATGACCCTCTATACCGCATCGCCCGAAGTTCGTGCAGCATTGGACGCGGGCACGCCTATCGTCGCGCTTGAATCGACCATTATCACGCACGGAATGCCCTGGCCGCAGAACCTCGAAATGGCCCGTAGGGTCGAGGACACCATCCGCGAGGGCGGCGCGACTCCGGCGACCATCGCCGTGATCGGCGGCACGCTGCATATCGGTTTGACCGATGATCAACTGCACACGCTCGCGCAGGCGAAAAATGTAGCCAAACTGAGCCGCGCCGATATGGCCGTATGCATGGCGCAGGGCGGCACCGGTGCAACCACCGTTGCAGCCACGATGATCGCGGCCCGGTTGGCCGGAATCGGTGTTTTCGCCACGGGAGGTATTGGCGGTGTGCATAAGGGTGCGGAAGAGAGCTTTGATGTCTCTGCCGATCTGCAGGAATTGGCCCAGAGCCCGGTGACCGTAATCGCAGCCGGGGCCAAGGCGATTCTGGATCTTCCCAAAACCCTTGAAGTGCTCGAAACTCTGGGCGTGCCGACCATCGCGGTCGGTCAGGACGCCCTGCCCGCGTTTTGGTCGCGCTCGGCCGGACACAAGGCGCCGCTGCGCATGGATGAGGCTAAAGACATCGCCAGAGCACAGCTCTTGCGGCAGGCGCTCGGGCTGCCCGGCGGCCAGCTTGTGGCCAATCCCATTCCGGAATCCGATGAGATCCCGCATGCCGTCATGGCCCCGATCATCGCGCAGGCGACCGCAGATGCCGAAGCCCACGGCATTCGTGGCAAGCAGGTCACGCCCTACCTGCTGCAACGGATCTATGAATTGACCGAGGGCCGCTCGCTGACCGCGAACATCGCACTCGTACTCAACAACGCTCGTTTCGGGGCGAAAATTGCCTGCGAATTGTGCGCATTGCGGGAGGAAATGAAACTTCCCGCTTAACAGACATTGTGACCCGGCGTCACAACGCTTAGCTAATAGGCACGTGAGCCAGCCGAGTATCCAGATCAATGACGTCTTCGCCTTTTGAACCGGAGCCCAAACGCCCGGGATTGTTCTCCAGCCTCCGGGCGAGCTTCCTGACCGGGCTGGTGGTGATCCTGCCTGTCGGTCTGACGATCTGGCTGATCTGGAAAGTATTTGGCTGGATCGACGGCTTTGTGCTGCCGTTGGTGCCGGCCAACCTCAACCCCGAGGAATACATCGGTATCAACCTGCGTGGTGTCGGTGTTATTTTCCTCTTTCTCTTTACGATTATCGTCGGTTGGATCGCAAAGGGTCTGATCGGCCGTTCTCTTATTCGCTTTGCCGAGAGCCTCGTCGAGCGCACGCCCGTCGTGCGGTCAATCTACTCAGGGATCAAACAGATCGCGGAAACCGTGTTTGCCCAGAGCGAGCGCAGTTTTGAAAAGGCCTGCCTGATCGAATACCCGCGCAAGGGCATCTGGGCCGTGGCGTTCATATCGACCGAAACCAAAGGCGAAGTCGCCGAAAAGGCCCACGCCATGGGGCGGCTTGTCTCGGTCTTTGTCCCAACCACGCCGAACCCCACGTCCGGGTTCCTGTTGTTTTTCCCCGAAGAAGACGTGATCGAACTCGATATGACCATCGAAGATGCAGCCAAATTGGTGATCTCGGCGGGGTTGGTTTATCCCAACGGCGAAAAGGCGAAAATCGCCGTCGAAGAGCAACTGCGCAAAGCCTCCTGAGGGCATTGAGCGCAAGAAATCGGGCAAAATGTGCACGATTGAACCGAGTACACGGCCAAATCCTGCATGATTTCAGCCAAACATCTTTCTCAGATCGGCGGTCTGGCGTTTTCCCAGATCGTCCAGGTGGCGATTCAGGAATTCACCCGCGGCGCGGCGTCCGGCCGCCTTGAGCTGTGAAATGACCGATGGCACCGGCACGGTTTTGGTCGCAACTGACAGAGCATTCATCAGCGGATCATCCGCGATCATGTGGACGCGCACGTCCTTCATCCTGCCGGGCTGTACGCTGCCGTCCGCAATCAGCCGCTGAACAAAGTCGACGGCTCTGAGCTCGCGCAGCAGCGATGAGTTGAAGCTGATTTCATTGATCCGGTTTTGGATTTCCGGCGGCGTCACTGGAATGGCCTCGCGGTGAAGCGGATTGATGTTGACCACGAGAATGTCATCCGGAAAACGCGGTTCGAAGAAGGGGAAAAGCGCGGGGTTGCCGGTGTAGCCGCCGTCCCAGAAGGCCTCGATCTCGCCGCTCTCCGGGTCCGGCAATTCGACGGCCTGAAAGAGCGTGGGCAGACAGGCGGAGGCCATGATCGCCTCGCCGGAGAGGTTGGCCTCGGTGAAGATTCGAATCTTCCCGCTGCGCACCTGCGTGGCACAAACGAACAGCGCCGGTCCGTGTTCATTGCAGACCTTGGAAAAGTCGAACTGAGCGACGATCGGCTCCAGAGGATTGCGGTAGAACGGTCCCGATGAATAGGGCGACATTATGCGAACCATCGCCTCGCCCCAGACGTAAGGCAGCGAATATTCGAGACTTTTCGAGACCATCCCCGGATCCGGCAGGAACGCCTGCATCCAGTCCGGCATTGCAACGTGGTCAAGCGCACCAATCTGTTGCCACAACCATTCAAGCTTGTCCCGCGCGCCCTGTCGTCCGCCATCGAGCAGCCCGGTCTTGATGGCCGCGCCGTTCAGCGCTCCGGCGGAGGTGCCGGAAATCGCGGCGACTTCAACTTTGTCTTCTTCAAGGAGGCGATCCAGCACACCCCAAGTAAAGGCGCCATGGGCCCCGCCGCCCTGCAATGCGAGATTGATCCGTATCGGCTGTGCCATCGACTAACCCTTCCGTGAGTGTGCGCAACCGACCGGGGACGATGCATCCCCGATCGTTTCGTCAATGGATCAGAGCGCGGTCCAGCCACCGTCGACGCTGAGTGTCGTACCGGTGATCTGCGCGGCCGCATCCGAACAAAGGAAGACCGCCGTGCCGCCGAGCTGCTCGACCGTGGCGAATTCCTTTGACGGCTGACGCTCAAGCATGACCTTTTCGATCACCTCGTCGCGGCCCATGTCATATTTTTCCATGGTGTCAGGGATTTGTGCCTCGACCAGCGGTGTCAGAACATAACCGGGGCAGATCGCATTGGCCGTGATCGGCTCGCGCGCGGTTTCAAGCGCGATCACCTTTGTCATGCCGACGATGCCATGTTTGGCGGCAACATACGCCGATTTGTAGGGCGATGCCGTCAGACCATGGGCCGAGGCGATATTGATCACCCTGCCCCATCCGGCCTTGCGCATCATCGGCAGGGCCGCTGCCGTTGTGTGGAAGGTCGAATTTAGGTTGATGGCGATGATCGCATCCCATTTTTCGACCGGAAATTCGTCAATGGGGGCCACATGCTGGATGCCCGCATTATTGATCAGGATGTCGCAGGCGCCGGCCTGCTCGATCAGCGCGCGGCATTCCTCGCCTTTGGACATGTCGGCCTTGATGTAGCGCGCGTCGGTGCCGTGTTCCTTCGCAATCTCTTCAGCCAGCGCATGGTCTTCGTCGCGGTCGGTGAAGGAATTGATCACCACGGAGGCACCCGCACGGGCCAATTCATGCGCGATTCCCAGACCGATTCCCGAGTTGGAACCCGTGACGATTGCGGTTTTGCCTTTGAGTGTCATGGCAGAGTCCTTTGATGCTGCTGTGCAGCGAACGTAAGGGCACAAGACCGAAAGGAAAAGCGAAAGCACCAATAAGTGAAGGCGTTCCGGCCCATTTCGGCTGATGCCGGCGCCCGTGAACTTCCGCGTGATCAGGCCAAAAAAAACCCCGGCCGAAGCCGGGGTTAAGTCATTGAGGCAGGTTTCATACAGGCAAGAAACCTATCGAGCAGTAACTTGGTTATAAGCAAATCCGCGCCTGAGTCCAAGGTAAAAGTTTGAAAAGGCGTAAAAGCCCCGCTACGGTCGGCGCCAATAAACAAAGGGCGGTAAAGGATTGTCTTCGAAATGCTTCTAAACTTATTCCGGAAAAGGCAGTCCGGCGCCACCGCGCTTGCGCTGATTCTCTGCGCGACATCCGTCAGTGCCGACCCGCAACATGGCATAGCTATGTATGGCGAGCCGCAATTGCCACCGGATTTTGTGTCCCTGCCCTATGCCAACCCGAACGCACCCAAGGGCGGCGCCATCATCACAGGTGAGATTGGCACCTTCGACAGCCTCAATCCTTTCATCCGCAAAGGCAAAACACCTTGGCAGCTCCGCTTTCTTGCCTTCGAGTCTCTTATGGGCCGCAGCTACGATGAACCGTTCGCGCTGTACGGGGTTTTGGCCGAATCCATCGAGGTCGGGCCGAATCGCGAGTGGGCGGAATTCACCCTGCGTCCGGAAGCCAGATTCGCCGACGGCTCTCCGGTGACCATCGAAGACGTGATGTGGACCTATGAAATGCTCGGCACCCTCGGGGCCGACGGCGTGACCCGCTACACCGGCGTTTGGGCTCAGGTCGAGAAAATGGAGAAAACCGGCGAGCGCTCGGTTCGGTTCTCATTCGAGGAGGATAACCGCGAGCTGGCTCTGGTGATCGGCATGTGGCCGATCCTCAAACAGGCGCAGTGGACGGACAAGGATTTCACCGAAAGCGGGCTCGACACGATCCCGATGAGTTCGGCCCCCTACGGTGTCAGCGATTTCGAAGCGGGCCGGTACGTGGAGCTGACCCGCAATCCCGATTACTGGGGCAAGGATGTGCCCTTCATGAAAGGGCAGATGAACCTCGACACCATCCGCATGGAGTTTTTCCTCGAAGGCACGGCACAGTTCGAAGCCTTCAAGGCGGGCATTCTCAATTCCAACCGCGAAAACAACCCGGTCAAATGGGACGAGCAATACGCCTTTCCGGCAATCCAGTCCGGCGACGTGGTGAAATCCGAGATCCCGAACGCACGTCCCACCGGCATGTCGGGCTTTGTGATGAACACGCGCCGCGGCAAGCTGTCGGACTGGC
The DNA here is from genome assembly GCF_048553275.1 of Pacificoceanicola niger. Lineage (NCBI taxonomy): Bacteria > Pseudomonadati > Pseudomonadota > Alphaproteobacteria > Rhodobacterales > Roseobacteraceae > Pacificoceanicola > Pacificoceanicola niger. The sequence goes on along the minus strand of NZ_JBLZMW010000015.1, from coordinate 17,561 downwards.
GCGTGCGCGAGGCGCTGATCACCGCCTACAACTTCGAATACATCAACGAAAGCGTCGTTGGCAGCCGCAAGGACCGGATTGAGAGCTATTTTGGCAATTCGGTTCTTGGGCTGGAGCCGGGCGCGGCACAGGGACGGGTCGCAGAGCTGTTGCAACCCTATTCAAACGACCTGCTGCCCGGCACGCTGGAGGGCTATACCCTGCCCGTCTCCGATGGCTCGGCCCGCAACCGGGCGAACATCCGCAAGGCGGCATCCCTGCTGGAGCAGGCCGGTTGGACGGTCGTGGACGGCATTCTGACAAGCACTGATGGCGAGCCCTTCACGCTTGAAATCCTGCTGAGCCAGGGCTCTGTGGAGGAAAGCGCCATGGCTGACACCTATGTCGAAGGGCTTAAACGCCTTGGCATCGAGGCGGTGGTCACCACGACCGATGATGCGCAATACCGTGCGCGCACAGGCACCTACGACTTTGACATGACGCCGTTTCGGCGCGGCCTGTCGCTCAGCCCGGGCAATGAACAGCTGAGCTATTGGTCGTGCGAGACGGTGGATGTCGAAGGCGGGCGCAATTGGGCCGGCATCTGCGATCCGGCCGTGGATGCGATGATCGCCAGCATGCTCAATTCAACGAGCCGCGAGGATTATGTCGCGTCGGTTCGCGCGCTTGATCGGCTGCTTATGGCGGGGCGCTATGCGATCCCGTTCCAGGACAAGTTCGACGTGAGCTACATCGCCCATGCGGCAGAGCTGCACTACCCGGAGGTCATTCCCGCCTATGGCGATTGGATCGGGTTCCAGCCTGATGTATGGTGGTGGGAGGGCAAATAGGCCCGCCATAACAGTCAAAAGACCTTGAGGCAGAGATGAAACGAGCAGTGCTGATGATTGCGCTGGCCATGACGATGGCTGGCTGTGCCACCATAGAAGGTGTCGGCGAGGATATTTCCGGCGGCGCCCGGCGCGTATCCGGCTGGTTCTGAGGGCGGCATTATCGGTGATAGCCTTGCGCCGTGGATCGAGGGTCCGCGGCCCTTTCAGTTCGCGTACCGAGACAGGCGCAAGCGCAGTCCCGTAGTACTTTTCGCCTAGTTCCCTCGGGCCGCAACGCGCCTATGCTGGACCCATGCGGAGGAAGGGCACCGTCATGAGCGAAGCGGCCGAACGACTTTTGGAGAACGGACGAACCACGGCCTTGGTTGTGGACGACCATCCGCTGTTTTGCGATGCCCTCACTCTGACGTTGCAATCCATCGCGGATTTCGAGGAAATCCGCAGCGCTGGCACACTGGAAAAGGCGCTGGACGTCATCGCGCAGGACACGGGAATCGGGCTGATCGTGCTCGACCTGAACCTGCCGGATGTGAATGGGCTGGATGGTCTGGTCCGTCTGCGCAACGCCGCCCCGAAATCGCCGATCATCATCGCCTCCTCAATGGCCGACAATGCCATGATCAGCCACGCGCTGAAGGCCGGAGCGGACGCCTTCGTGCCCAAACATTCGCAGCGTTCGGTTTTTCGCCGCGCCTTCGAGGCGGTGGCCAAAGGACAGGCCTTCGTGCCCGATGGCTACATTGATCCGCAGGCCGGCAAGGAACCGGCCCGTGATGACGCCCTCGCACGGCTGGCCAGTCTGACCAATCAGCAGGCGCGCATCCTGCACCTGATCTGCGAGGGCAAGCTGAACAAGCAGATCGCCTATGATCTGTCGATTGCCGAAACCACGGTCAAAGCGCATGTCACAGCCATCATGCGCAAGCTGGGCGTGCACAGCCGGACACAGGCTGTGCTGGTCGCACAGGAAGCGCGGTTCAACCGGGTCTTGCCAAGCGGCGATCCCGCGCAATAAGCTGCGGTGCACCGAAACCACTCGAAGGGCGGGCAATTGGACGGAGCGCAACCTCGCTCCGCTCGGGAGGAGACCGGGACCCCGTCGACGTTGCGCGTCGCACAGGTCTCATGCACAGGACCCGACAGGGCCGGAACGCTCGCAATGCGCCTTGGACCGGGGCCCTATGCTCTTGTGTGTCTGTTTGCGTCTCCCGATGCGGATTTCTCGGGCCTGACCCGAAACAGTCATCGCGCCTTTGGCGGCGCGGATGTCCTGGCCTGTACGACTGCGGGCGAGTTGGGCAAAGACGGCTATGAGGATGGCCAGATCATTGCCATCGGGTTTCCCGAAACCCACTTTTCCGCCAATACGATTGTGATCGACGATCTTGCCAACCTCGATGAACAGGCCTTGATCGACCGGTTGATCCAGAGCCGGATGGAACTGAACCAGCGGGCGCCGGAGATGCCCTCAGAATTTGCATTCCTCATGGTCGACGGGCTGTCCCTGAAGGAAGAACACCTGACATCCGTGCTCACCTCCGGCCTTGGACCCGCGCCGCTTTTCGGCGGCTCTGCGGGGGATGGCGAGAATTTCCATGCCACTTGGCTGTCGCGCAATGGCACGATCCGGCAGAATGCGGCGCTTCTTGCGCTTGTCCGCTCGCGCTGTCCGGTGCGGGTGTTCAGTCTCGATCACATGGTGCCGAGCGAGACCCGCATGGTTGTCACCGCCGCCGACCCCGACCGCCGCCTCGTGCAGGAGCTGAACGCCGAGCCCGCAGCCAAGGAATACGCCCGTCTGCTCGGCAAGGACCCGGATCAGTTGTCCCCCTTCACTTTCGCGGCGCATCCGGTGGTGGTGCGCCTTGGCGACAGCCATCATGTGCGGTCGATTCAGCGCGTCGACGAGAACGGCGATCTGGTGTTTTTCTCCGCCATCGACGAAGGCATGGTGCTGAGCCTCGCCAATCACAGCGATATCGCCGATCACCTGGAAAACCGTCTTGCCGCGCTGAGCGCCGATGGCCCGCCGGATCATATCCTGGCCTGCGATTGCCTGCTGCGCCGGATCGAAAGCACCCAGCATCAAAAAGGCCGTGAGGTGTCCGATATTCTCGTGCGGCACAAGGTGTTCGGCTTTTCCACCTATGGCGAACAAATCGGCGCGCTGCACGTCAATCAGACTCTGACCGGCGTTGCCTTTTATCCCCCTGTCGAGGACGATTGAGCCGTGTCTTTGATCAATCCGGACGATCCGCTTGAGCGCCAGAATGCCAAGCTGATCAAGATCGCTGAATCGCTTATGAAGCGCGTCGAATACGGCGGTGCCCCCTCCGGCGCAGCCTATGAGCAATTCGAGCGCGCGGCGCTTCTCGAAAAGCGGGTGCGCGAACGTACTCTGGAACTCGAACGCACGCTCAACCTGCTGCACGATTCCAACGCCCAGCTGGCGCAGGCCAATCAGGAAACCGAGGCCGCGCGGCGCAACCTCGCCGATGCCATCGAGACGGTGTCCGAGGGGTTTGCCCTCTTCGACAAAAACGAAGTGCTGGTGATGTGCAACTCCCGCTTCTGCCGCGATTTTCGCGACACCGTGCTGGACCTGCGCGCCGGGCTGGCGTTCAAAGACTATGTTGATCGCATCAGTCGCTCGCGCTATCTCGCCCTGCCCCCCGACCAATCGCCGGAGGATTGGGCCGAAAAACGCATGCGCCGCCACAAGGATCGGCACGTCATGTTCAACGTGCAGCTGTCAAATGATCGTTGGCTTCAGGTGTCCGAGCACCGCACGGCCAACGGCGGCACCGTAGTCTTGCAGACCGATGTCACGGACATCATCCGTCTGGAGCGGCAAGAGCGCACAAAACTGCAGGACAAGCAGACCCGGATGATCCGTGCCACGCTTGATCACCTGAACCAGGGGGTGTGTATTTTCGATGAAAAATCCCGCCTTGTCGGTTGGAACGAGAAAATCGGAACCCTGCTTGCCCTGCCCGCGCGGCGTATGCAGCTTGGCACGTCCTTCTTTGCCCTGCTGGACCTGCTTGGCGAGGAAATTGTCTTTACCCGCGGACTGACACGCGAGGGGTTTGCCTATTGGGCCCGGCTTGACGGACCGCGCGCGCAGATCAGCTTCGAAATCCGCCGCAGCGACAGTATGACCTTGCAGATCTTTGGTCGCGGCATGCCGGACGGCGGCTTTGTCATCTCGGTCACCGACGTCACCGCCGAGCGTGAAGCGGCGCAGAAACTGCATGAACTCAATGAGATCCTTGAGCAACGCGTGATGGAGCGCACGCTGGAGCTTGAGGATGCTCTGTCGGCTGCGGAGCGGGCCAATGCGTCCAAATCGCGCTTTGTTGCCGCCGCGAGCCATGATCTCCTGCAGCCGCTCTCCGCCGCCAAACTCTATATCGCCTCGCTCGCCGATCGCGCCAGCAATGCCCAGGACAGCACGGTTCTGGCGAAAACGGAAAGCGCGCTGACCAGTGCCGAGGCGATCATCGACGCGCTGCTCGATATTTCCAAGCTGGATGGCGAGGGGGTGAGTTTCGACATCGGCGCCGTTTCGTTGCACGATATTTTGCGCCCTTTGATCGACGAGATGGAAGTGCTCGCCCAGAAAAAGGGTCTGGAGCTGCGGCTGGTCGAGTGTTCGCTCAGCGTCGAAAGCGATCCGTCCTATTTGCGCCGGATCGTGCAGAACCTTTTGGCCAATGCGATCCGCTATACCGAGCGCGGGCGCGTGCTGGTCGGGGTGCGTCGGCGAGGCGGCACCGCGCGGGTCGAGGTCTGGGACACCGGGCCGGGGATTGCCGAAGAGGATCAGAACACGATTTTCGAGGAGTTCAAACGACTGGACGCCAATGCCTCGGACAATGACGGACTTGGCCTCGGGCTTGCCATCGTGGAGCGCGCCTGTGCGCGGCTTGGTCATCCGCTGGGCCTGTGGTCCCAGCCTGAGCACGGCAGCTGTTTCATGGTCAGCCTGCCGCTTGCCGGGCAGCCGGTGCCGCGCGGCGCCAAGGCCCCGCGCATGACCCGCCCGATTTCATTGGCCCAGGCCGGGTTGATCACGCTGCTGGTGGAAAACGATCCACAAATGCGGCGGGCGATCACGGTTCTGATGGAAAGCTGGGGCGTGCATGTGATCGAAGCAGAGGATGCCGACTCGGCACTGTCGCTGTTGGAAGACCTTGAAATCACGCCCGATGCGCTGTTGCTGGATTATCAGTTGGGGGCCGGGCCGTCCGGTCTCGACCTGTATCGGGAAATTTCAGAGACCCTCGGCCCCCTGCCCTGCGCGATCATCTCTGCAGACCGCACACCCGAGCTGGCGAAGACCTGCGAAGACGTCGGTGCCGCATTCCTGCAAAAGCCGATCGACCGGCAAAAACTGAGCAACCTGCTTGAGGCGGCCGCCGGTCAGATGAGCTGACCACGCCGCCGCCTGTCGCACCTGTGCGGATTACATCATGCCGCTGCAGCGCCCGCGCGGCGCCGGCAGGCCGATGCGCGTGGGGTTGATCACCAGAATCCAGCGCGGCGGATAACCCGGTGCCTGTGTGCGGCGATAGGTGCAGCCATTGGACATGGTGCGGTAATCGCCCTTCGGTACGATCATGCCCTGGGTGCTGATGAACGGCGCCGCCTGCGTCAGGGTCACCCCCTTCGGCGCGGGTGTGTCGATCGGAGGCAGGGAAACAAGTCCGATGGCCGCAGTGGCGACAAGGGCGGTAAGGCTCATGATATCTCTCCTGTGAACGGGCCGGCATTCGGCACACGAGACGGTCATCCGATTGGCGACCTGATGAGATATCAATCGCAGTCGCGCATTGTGAAACCGTGACCTGTAAACGGCAGAAACGTGAACTTCCGGTTCAATTCGAAAGGGTTTTTCAGCAAAAACACAGAGTATCCGCGACACCGCCCCCGTCCTGCAACCAAGGCAGACGTTCGGTCGGCGCGGCGATCAGATCGCAATCACGATATCGGCCCTGAGCCCGCCCAACCGCTCGCTTTCGCCCAGACGCAGCACGCCGCCATGTGCCCGCGCGATATCCGCCGCGATCGCGAGACCAAGGCCCACACCGGTTCCCTTGTCCTGATTGCGCGCCGGATCGAGCCGGAAAAAGGGGCGCAGCGCATCGTCGCGATCTTCCGCCGAAATGCCCGGCCCGTCGTCCTCTACCCGGATCCGTAGGGATTTGCCCGTGATCATCACGGAGACCTCGCACCGCGTCCCGTACCGGCGCGCATTGCTCACCAGATTTTCGATGGCCCGTCTGAGGGCGCGGGGCCGCAGGGGAAAACTGCCCTCGCCCGAGACCTCTGCCAGTGCAACCGCCTGCCCGGTCCGCTGCGCGCTGGCGACGATCTCTTCGGCCAACACCACGGGATCCGTTGGCTCAACTGCCGCCGATTCCGCGTCGCCACGGGCAAATTCCAGAAAGGCATCAATCAGTTGCTGCATATCGTCGACATCGCGCTCAAGCGGTTCGCGATCCTCGTCGTCGAGCAAGGACAGCCCCAGCCGCATGCGCGTGAGCGGCGTGCGCAGGTCATGGCTGACCCCCGACAGCATCATCGTGCGCTGCTCGATCTGTCGCTCGATCCGCGCCCGCATGTCGAGGAATGCATGACCGGCGGCGCGCACCTCTATCGCTCCGGAGGGCGAATACGGCACGTTGCGTCCACGCCCGAAGGCCTCCGCTGCCTGCGCAAGGCGGGTGATCGGTCGCAGTTGATTGCGCAGGTAAAGGAAGGCGATCACGGTCATCAACATACCGAACACCAACATATTCACCAGCAATTGGTGCGGGTTGCTGGCCGAAACCCGCCCCCGCGCCGCGGTGACCCGGTACGTGCTGTCGCCGTCGGAGACGTAGATCACGACATCCTCATCATTCGGCAGGGCGATCTGCTCCACCCCTGTCACCCGGGCGCGCAGGGTGCGCAATACGGCAATCCCGGTGAAATCGAACCAACGCCGCTGATCCATGGCGGGCAGGCTGTCGCGCGGCACCGGCACGATCCGAAGATCAAGCGCCGCCGCCACATCCTCTCCGCGCGCCGCCTCATAAACCGCGAGGTTCACAGAGCGCGCCAGATCCCGGCTGAGCTGAACGGAGACCCCCTCGAAATGTCTTTGAACAAAGACAATAGAAACAACGAGCTGCAGTGTCACCACCGGCAGCACCAGAATGAGCGCGGCGCGGCCATACAGGCTGCGCGGCATGTAGCGTTTGAGCCAATCGAAATCCATGTGCGGAGCCTATCGTCTTTCAAACCGGAACTGAATCGCAAATGACGGGCAGGCAATCCACTGGCCTTGCTCCCTTCGAATGGTTGAACTTTCTGGCAATCCGCGAAACCCTATGTCTTGTGCCGCCGCCGTGGGCGTCTTGCAAAGGAGCCGACCCGTGATTGATCCGCAACCCGACTTCACCCCGGCGCCCGGCGTCGCGGACCCGCTTGAACCCGGAGTGCGCCGCATTCTGGCGCCCAATCCATCGCCAATGACCTTTCGCGGCACCAATACCTATCTTGTCGGGACGCGCGGTATTGCGGTGATCGACCCCGGCCCGGACGACAGCGGACATCTTGATCGCATTCTCGCGGCGTTGGAACCGGGCCAGCACGTCAGCCACATCTTCGTCACCCACGCACACCTGGACCACTCTCCCCTCGCACGCCCACTGGCCGCGCGCACCGGCGCGCCGATTCTGGGTTTTGGACCGGCAACCGCCGGGAGGTCGCAGGTCATGCACAGATTGGCGTCGCAGGGGCTGGTCGGCGGCGGCGAAGGTGTCGATCATGCTTTCACGCCGGATGTATTAGTGGCTGATGAACAGAGTGTCGACGGCGACGGCTGGTCCCTCAAGGCGGTTCACACACCGGGACACATGGCCAACCATCTCAGTTTCGCCCTTGGGGATGTGCTCTTTTCCGGTGATCTCGTCATGGGGTGGGCCACGTCGCTTGTCTCGCCGCCGGACGGTGACCTGACCGACTTCATGACTTCGCTGCGCCGCCTGCAAAGTCGGCCATGGCGCCGATTCCATCCCGGCCACGGCGCCCCGATCGACACCCCCGAAGCCCGCCTGTCGGACCTGCTCGCGCATCGTCTCGGACGCGAGCGCGCCATCCTGACCGCTTTGGAATCCGGCCCCGCCACGGCCGCCAGCCTGGCAGCCCGGATCTATACCCAAACTCCCACAGCGCTTCTCCCCGCCGCAGAGCGCAACGTCCTGAGCCACCTAATTGATCTTACGTCAAAAAACTCCGTCACACCGATTGGAGAGCTGTCCGCCGAGAGTGTTTTTTCGCTACGCTGAAACAGAATGTCGAAAATTGCCAATTTTGTTACAAAAGCCTCTGGACGCCCGGAATCGAGATTGCTATACGGCCCCCATGTTCCGGCGTAGCTCAGCGGTAGAGCAGTTGACTGTTAATCAATTGGTCGTAGGTTCGATCCCTACCGCCGGAGCCAAAAATCCCTGAAAATACAGGGATTTAAGAGCAAGCCCCCGCAAGGGGGCTTTTCTCGTTTTGGATCGGGGGAACGCTGGGGGAACGCTCAAAGCAACTGTCGCGCCTTTTCGTATTCCTCGAACACAAAGGCGGTCAGATCGTGCAGTGACCGCTTATTGATCTTGAGCCGCGCGTCTGGCGTCCAAATCGTCCAGGTGCCTTTCGGGGTCTTCACCAGCTTGCAATCCTCGATCCGCAGCGGAAAACTCAACAGTTTGAACCCTGCGTGAACCTCGAAACCGGAACGGGTCTTGTCCGGTTGCACCTTGAAGGTCCAGTCAACGCATTTCACATCGAGTTCCATATCAACCATCCCAGTCTACCAGTTTCAGTGCAGCGGCAGGATCAACGCCCGCCTCTTTCGCCATCGCCAAAGCCTGAATGACGCCCGTCATGGCCCGCGCCCTTCCGCCTGCATCGAAGGCTTGAAGGGGTCGCATCACGTCCAGCGTGACCACCGTTCCCAGCTTGTCCGCGCATTCCTCGGCTATGCCTTCGGCCAGCGGTTGCAGCGCCCATTGAGCAAGGTGCCTCTGAGCCTCGCGTACAAGCGGCCCCGTGGTCGCTGCCGACGCCAGCCCCGGCAGGACGCCAAAGGCCATCAGGACGCTAGAGCGCGCCGCGTCCAAAGCTTCTTTAGGCATGGCCCCCTGAATGTCAGGCGATACGTTTTGCGGCTTCCAATCGGTTTGCGGCGCAGGCCCGCCCGCCGCCGTGACGTTGACTGAATCCCGCACCTGTACCTTGCCGCGATACCCCCGGAACGCCCGTGCAATCGCGCCCATGTCCGTATCCGGGCTTTCAGGGAATGGCACGACGCTGGAGCCAATCGGCCCGTCCCTGTAGACCTCGGAAAGCGCGCTTTCGCCGTGATGCAGCAAGCCCGCCGTCAAGCCGGATCGGCGCAAAGGCGATTGGCCCAGGTAGGGCATGTTCATGTCTGCCCCGGTGCGAAAGTGCAGCACCTCCGCCGCCAGCACCGTTCGCGTGGTCCCGCCGCCTGCACCCGGGATGCCGACGCGATAGGCGGTCGGCTTGGAAAAGCGGGTTGTCATGTCCCAATCGGAAGAGGGCAACAGCCCGTTTTCCTCGATCACAAAAACAGCCTCGCCACGCAGCGCCAAAGCGCGGCCCGCGAGGGCCAAGGCGCGCTTGGTCAGCAGGTCGGTGCCGTCAACGTCCGCGACACTCAGACCGCTTTCCCAGAGGCTCACACTGCTTTGCACCGTGCTTGTCAGTTCAGCCAATCCGCTAGTCCCGGCGATGTAGTCAGACCGCGCCGCCACAATTTGCGCCGTGTAGTTGGTGCCGCTGGATCGGGTTTCAGTTTCGGGCTTTCTTTTGAACCATCCGAACATATCAGGCCCTCCGATATGGGCGCAGAAGATCCGCCGCGCCGGAATTGATAAGCGCCTTCGCCATGAAGGCCGGGTTGCGGGAATAGCTGGTTTGAATCGGGCCAACGGTCACAGTCGATTGCGATACCCCGGCGCGGTCCTCATGCGCCGTCGAATATTCAGCCAAGCGCCGGAATGCCTCAGCCACAGCCGCCGGAAGATCACCGCCGCCCACGCTCGCGGTGATCTTGTAGGTTGCGTCAAAGGTGAGGATGTACCCTAAAGCATGGTCAACCACGGTCACGGCTTCCCATTCCAACGTGTTCTCGTTCCAGCAAGCGCCAGAGAGCGACACGACAGGCGACAGCGGAGGCTCCCAGCATTCGCCACCTTTCGCTTCCACGATCCACACCACATTGCGCGCCGTCCAGCGCCGCGCCGTATATGCCTCGATCCGTTGCCAAAGCACGTCACCATCCAGCGCCGCCGCCGCCGTCGAAAGGCCGGTCGCTGACGGATAACTCGCCGGGATTTCCTCAGTCTGTTTCAGAACATGAGCCATTTCAGAGCCTCCATCGCTGCGCAGGTCGCATTTTGGGCATGACCAGCCCGTCGCCGGTCAATTTCCAATCACGCGCCTCTAGCTGCGTTTCGTCGTACGCTGGCCGCGTCACGACGCTGATTTCGTACAAGAGCGCCTGAAAGATCGTCCGAATGAGAGCGTTACCCTCTGCCGGATCTTCCTCGGTCACTTCCTCTGCATCCGGCACCGTTCGCGGAGGCGGAATGCGGAACCCCGGCGAAAGACCAATGATCAAGCCCGCCGTAAAGCCACGCAGAAAGTCGGCCACGTAACTCACTTCCTGCATTTCTGGCGTGATCGTGGCGACAATCGACAGCGCGTCGTCGGTATCCGTCAGGTCCAGCGTACCAGCACCGCGCGATGCAAGAGGCCGATCATAGGAATGCCCGACAAGAAAGTGAATACCCTCCTCGGGACGCTCCACCCGATAGGCAAAGGCCCGCGATGCAATGACTTCCTTGCGCGGCCTGCCGGTGCGGCCCCCATCACTGAGGACCGCACGTTTGTTATAGGGAAAACGGCCATGCAGCGCCAAAGCGCCGGATGCCCGCTTGCGGAGTTCCAGCCCGCCGCTATGACCGCCCCAAAGCATCAGGCACCCGCCGCCAACTGAATGTCATTGAGAATGCGGGTTTGAGCCGGTCGCGCGACGGTAACATCCATTGTCGAAAGCGCCGTTATCCTCAGACCACCCGAAGCCGCATCACTGTACGGGTCGCGGATCATATCAACAGCGCCCCAAGTCCCGACAAAGACGGGTGCAACCCCGCCAGTGCTGGTGCTCAGAACCATGGACGTTGCAAGCGGACTGCCGGTCGGGGCTGCGAGAGAGTTTGCAGACACATTGATATTCGCCGGGAAAGTGCCGGTTGCATCACGACCAGCCAGCAGAAAGGCCAAGCGATAATACTCGGTCGTCTGGGTCACACTGTTCAGTGTGCCTTCCAGCTTTCCGAACAGTTCCGGGCGCATCAGCGCGCGAACCTGGCCGGGATTGCTGATCGCGTTCGCTGTCATGAAGGCGACGATCTCATCGAGAAAGTTCTGATAGGTCGGTTCATCAGAAACATCCGTTGCCGTGATCCCGTAGGTTGCAGCGCCAGCGACAATGCCCAGCGGCTCACCACTGGATCCAGAGCCAAGGAACACCACCCGATCAATCTCCTGCGCCATTGCGGATTGCATGTCGCGGCGGACTGCCTGTTCCATGGCAGAACCCGACTGTTTCAGGCTCTTGCGCGTGATCTTCATTTGAACGCCCAAGGTATGATCCGGGGCAAGCGCCTTGTCCGAGGTCTGGAACGCCTGCGCAGCACCGACACTGCCGGTTTCACTGGATTGCCAACCCACCGACGCGCCTTGCGTAGTCACCGGCCATTCGGCTTCACCGACGCCGATATTGATCATTTGCGCACCCATCTTGGCGGCAACGCTTTCCGGGAACAGCCGGTCAATGATCGGGCGCGTCTGGATCGGGTCAGGCGTCCCGCTGGCAATGGTCTCACCCGCCCGGATTTCCAGCGCTTCCCACGGCACCGGGATGCCCTGGTATGCGCCCTTGTCGCGCAGTTCGGTCACAATTTCCGCCGTCTTGCCGGTCAGTTGCGCCCCGTGATCCAGCGCAGCCGCGACTTGGCGCACCTCAAAGCCTGCCATGATCTCGGACCACTCACGTCCGGAACGGGTTTCCAGTTCGGCCCCGGCGTCCCGGCGTTCCTCATCCTCGGCAATCAAGGCCGCGCGATATTGGGTTTCCTTGGCGCGGTATTCCATATCCAGAGCGCCCATCTTGCGCACCTCGTCGTCAGACGGGGTTTCGATGCTCGCAAGTTCGGCAAGAGACTGCCGGATTTCGGAGCGGCGCAACTCCAGCTTTTTCGATGTCAACATGTCGCTATCCTTTGTGCTCGACTGTGTTTTGGCTCGTGTCTCGGACCAGCTTTTTCCAAGCATCACGCTTGGGGTCGGGTCGGCCCAAGCCGATCTCGATCCGTGTTTTTCGGGAGTGACAGCGCCCGCAAAGGCACTGCAAATTTGCCAACGCATAGGCGAGGTCAGGCCGATCACGGACGGGCAGAACGTGGTCCACTTCCAGCCGCCGCCGCTCGCCACACTGGACGCATTGCCAGCCGTCACGGTCCAGCGCCTGCATTCGCAGCGCCTTCCACCGTGGCCCGCGCGTGATGCGCGCAGAATGGCGTTTGTATTCGTTAATCAACCCCATGCGATGCGCCCCCGTTGCCCCTTGGCGCGCTCGTCATTCGGACGCCTTGCGCCACCGCCAGGACGGTTGCCGCCGCCGGGTCGATCCGGCCCGTTGACCGGGCTTTCGCCAGCTTGTGATTGCCCGCCGGGTCAACCAGCGTGATTGCATCCGCGAAGGCAGAGCGCAGCAGCAGGGACGGCACGGTTCGGATCTTCTGTTCGAACAATGCCCGCCGGAATCGCTCCACGTCCTCGGAGCCGTCTTTCCATCCAAACCCGCGCCAGATGAACGGCACACGGTCCAGGCCCGCGTCCCGCAAGGCTTCCAGAAACTCGGCATGGCGGAACCTGTCGCCCACGATTGCCGCCGGGGCTTGCCCGTCCAGCATTGCCACAACGTCACCGATGAACCGGCCCACCGGAACGGTCGTTTCGCCCATGGTCACCAGTTCGCCGCGCTCGTGCATTTCGGAATAGCGCCCGGAGACGCCATCCGCCGCGCCACGATCCGCAAGCCCAGGTTTGCAAGGGAAGGCCCCGACAGCCTCAAGACGGCCCGTCTCAGGCCAGTAGAGCGCCGCCGCGCTCATGCTACGGGAGCCGCCCAGGTCAACGCCAAGAACCACCGGCCCCCGCGTTCGGGCATATCGTCGGGTGCGACCTCGGCCCCCAGCCACTCGTCCACCGTGACCAGAACCGACCGATCATCCGCCGCGACACGCTCATTGCGGTTGAGGTTGCGGAACGACGACAGCGCAGATCCACCGCGCGCAATCGCCCGCCGCGCCTGTGCCACCAACATTCCGGGGTTGAGCCAATGCCATCCACCGCGCCGGGATTTGCCACCAATAGGCTTTCCAGATCGTCGGGCGGCAAGCCCGGTTCGGGTCGATGCTCTTGCACGTAGGTGCCGGGGGGCGGTTCATCCAACCACCGGCTGAATGTGTTCGTATCGTCGGGCGCGCTGGTGCTGATAATCAGCGCCCGCCCATCACGCTTGCCCAGACCGGACAGGATAGCGTTTTCGAGATTGTCGCCCTTCTCACGCTCCCAAGCCGCGCATTCGTCCAGAATTGCCAGCGTAGGCGCGCCGCCCAGGATAGACTTGCCATCCGCCGCGATAACTCGCGCCAGCCCGCCGCCGTTCTCTGCCGTCTCGACTTCCAGCTTGGAGCCGCGCCGGATCGTGAATTGCTCCTGCTCGTCCTCGGGCAACCCCTCGATGAACCCGACAAGGAACCCGAATGCGGTCTTTGCCTGATCCCGGTTCCGTGCCGCAAAGATGATCTCGCGCTTGGGCTGGGGTGCAATCTCGCCCATCAGATGCCCCAATGCGATGCCCGCAGAAAGCGCGGTCTTGGCGTTGCCGCGCCCGATGGACAACAGGCCCACCGCAACGTCCTTGGCATAGGCCCCGCGCACAAAGTCCTTTTGATAGCTGGCGAGTTTGAGCGGCTTGCCCGCCGTGCGTCCCTCGGGAACGATCAGCTTGGGAAGGAACCGCAGCGCCGCCGCCGCCTCTTTGGATGCTCTTGCCATCAGCAGCACAACCCGGATTTTTTTGGGAGAGAGAAAGAAAGATCCCGCCCCGCGACCACACCCCCCTCCCAAGACGGGGGCATTGGGACCAGATTTCGCCCGCCAAGTTCGGCGTGCACCCAGCCGCCAAGGGCGGGTGCAACGCTCGGGGTATAAGGGGTATGTGTCGCACCCCCGTTTACCGGGCGTTGGCGGGGGGTTGCACTAAGTATTGCACCGGGGGTTGCACCCTCACTCTTGACCATGATCGGCCCCCTTTCTGGCAATGTGTGACCGGGCTTTCGCGCCGCTGCCGTGGCTGGCAATGACGATCTCGCCACGCCCGAAAAGCGCATCCATCGCGCTCTTGAGCGCCCGCTTTGTGCAGCCCTCTGCCTCGGGGTGGCTGGCGAATTGTGTTGGGGCGTTTGTCGGGCCGGGGCTGGCAGAAACGTAGCGACCTTGCGCAGTCAGGGTGTCCAGCAGCTTGAGGAATACCCGTTCGCCCCGTGCCCCCGCCGCCAGCGCATCAAGCCCCGTGGGCTGTGCCTCGGCGACGAATACGCCCGCTTCCCACTTGAGGTTGATCTCGCCACCTGTGCGCCCATAGTTGGCTTTCTTGGTGGACAGCACCCGCGCGTCAGGGTCAGGCTCAAAGCCGTTGTCGGTGATCCGTGACAGGTAGAGCCGCGACCGGACAGAATTGTTCCATGCCGTCGATCCTGACGTTCCCGTGCCGCTATTGAGGCCGGTCAGGGACGGGTGGCCCAGCAACATGACCGCGCATTTCCGCTTGATCGCCAGACCGCGCAGGATGCCCACGAATTTCCGCACCTTGGCCCGGTCGTTCTCATTGGCCGGATACACGTCCGCCAGGGTGTCAATGACGATCAGCGCCGGGGCTTCCTCAGCCGCCCGCTTGTCCAGTTCCTCGAATAGCGCGGATTGCATCAGGGCAATTTGCGTCTCGACCGCCAGCAACGCATCCTCGCCTGCCAGTGACCGCAGGGTGAGGCCCGACAGATCGTCATAGTCCCGATGCTCGGCCCTCAGAATGTCATCCAAGCGCCGGTGCAATTCGTCGTCGTCATCCTCGGCACTCAGGAAGATCACGCGCCCGGTATTCGCCGTCTTGCCTATCCATGCCGTTTGCGCCGCGACCGCGACCGCCAGTTGCAGCGCCAAGAGGCTCTTGCCCGTGCCGCCGTCGCCGCTGAAAAGCGTGACAGTCTTTTGGGGCACCAGCCCGTGCACCAGCCATTCCCGGGGCGGGACGGCTTTCCCCTTGAGTGATGCCGCCGAATAGAATTGGCTTTCACGCGCCGGGGCCGGTTGAATGATCGTCGGGCCGCGCGGTGCCGACCTATAGTCGGGCCGGTCTTGCGGGTGCTCAGGTTCTTGCAGTCCAGCCGTCAAGCCGCTCCTGATCGTGGCGCGCACCGCCTCGGGGCCGTCCTCTTGAGCAAGGTCCGACCGTTGCGCCGCTTCCATTAGCGCCGCCTCGACCTCAGCCGCTTGCAGGTATCCCGTCGCGACCTTGTGGCCCAGCTTGAGCGCCGCGTTGTTCAGCGTCGTGTTGCGAGTGCCGTTCATCGCGCCCGCCACAATCGCCGCCTCAGCGTCCAGCGCCCGCCGCGCCAATTTCTCGCCGCGCTTGGTATCCTCAAGCACCCGCAGATCGGGGGGATACTCGGGAAGGTTACAGGCACCCATAGTTGCCCCCTTCCCATTGGTATTCGTCGCGGGTGATGGAAGGTAGAGACGGGGGCAGGACGACATAGCCGCATATCGACGCCTGCCGCCAAGAGGCCCGCAGAGTTCTTGAGCGGACCGTTGTGGCGCATGAACACATGCAAGCCGCCGCTCGGGGTGATGGAAATGACCGGGGACAATGAATAGGGGTCGATCCCGACCGCCCGCAGATTGGCCAGCCCGTCCACCCCGTTCTTGCGGTCAATGTCCAGCACCACCACGCCAGACGGCTTGCCCGTGGGCATTCCGATCATAGCAAGCGGCCAGCGCGCCCACCACGCCTTGACCGTCTCGGGGTCAGTCGTGGCCCGCCGCTTGGTCAGGTCCGGGTGGCCATCCTCGCCCTTGCCCCATTTGACAAGCGGCTTTTTCTGCCCGTCAATCATCATAGCCGGGAACACGGGATAGCCCTTGGCAACGTAGCCCAGGGCCGCGCTCAACAGTTCCTTGCGAAAGAGCGCCGCGCGTTCCTCAGGGGTGCCCAGGTAGGGCCACGGCGCGGAAAGCATCGCTTGGGGGGGCAGAGCGTTCATACCAGCGCCCCCCAATGCATTGCCAAGATCGGGAAAAGTGCGGTATACTCGGGCAACGAACAGACGCCTTGCACAACGTCTTTAGCCCCGGTTGCGATTGCCGTCGCGCCGGGGTTTTCGTTTGTCTTTTGGGTCGACTTCTGTATCATGCCACCACCTCGCGGGCGTCCAGCCATTCGATAATATCAGCCTCGCGCCAGTAGCGGCGTCGAGCGATGTAAATGGGTTTGGGGAAAGCCAGTTCGGGATTATTGAGCCAGCGGTGCAGCGACATATCGGAAACGCCGCCGCAGAGTTCGCAGACTTGAGCCGCATTGATCCGCTTGTGCGGATGTGCGCTGCCTTGTGTAGTCATTTGGGCCACCTCGTGCTTGAACGTTTGGTGGCCTCAGATAATCGCGACAAACATACCCCGTCGCAGGTAAAACCTGCCGACGAAAAACCTACATCAACGCATCCATTTCCGAGCGTAGCTTCTTATTCTTCCAGACATTCAAAACCATGTCGGATGTTACCATGTGATAACCATTTTCATTAAACGCCGCCGCGAGAACGTCAGCGGCACTTGTCGTGCCAGAAGCCGGATTGCTTTGGGCTTTGTATTCGCATTTCTCTATAAGAAATCGCATGTATCGAACAAAAATCTCGTTCCTCATCCAAAGCGGATCTTTCGCCGAATTAAAAATTCTAGTTTTCGGCCTTTCGACGTCGCCGTTCATAACACTTGCCGAAAAATACCTTAGCGCCTCAGGCATAGGCCAATCATTGTGAAGATAAGTGCTGCACACTTTTACGGCCAAGTCATAAGCGCCACCGTAGTTTTGTGCATATCCCACTAACACTTGCGCTTTGGCGTCGAGGTGCGTCCCCGTTGCTTCGTTCAAATCCAGACTATCGCTAAACCCCATAACTTTATGAAAGGCATATGAGTCCGCGCCAAGTGTGTCCGCCGGGTGTTCAGACATTATCAGGTCAAGGGCCTCTTTTTCCTCCAGCATAGCGGCCACAATCCTGATCATTTGCGTATGCGATTTCACTTTCTAAGCCCCTATACTCACCACGTTGTCATTTCTTTCGGACAGGACAAACTGCGCCCATGCCTCAAGCGCCCGCCGCTTTTCATCTGCATAATCATGTCGCTGATAAACGCCCACGATCCCACCGCCGGTCCCGCTAGGGTCAGGATTCAAAACCAATAGATGACGGTTGCGGCCAGAGCGATGGCTGAGAGGAAGACCCTGGGACAACGATCATAGCGTGTCGCCAC
>NZ_JBLZMW010000014.1:0-144516 GCF_048553275.1 Pacificoceanicola niger | reverse complement strand
TGGATCCCCACGATCTCGATCGAATCGCCCACGTTGATCACGCCACGCTCGACACGGCCGGTCACAACCGTACCACGGCCGGAAATCGAGAACACGTCTTCGATCGGCATCAGGAACGGCTGGTCAATCGCGCGCTCGGGCTGCGGGATGTACTCGTCCACGGCCGCCATCAGCTCGCGGATCTTGTTCTCGCCGATTTCCGGATCACGGCCTTCCATCGCCGCCAGCGCGGAGCCCGCGATGATCGGAATGTCGTCGCCCGGGAAGTCGTACTCGGACAGCAGCTCGCGGATTTCCATTTCCACCAGCTCGAGCAGCTCTTCGTCGTCGACCTGGTCAACCTTGTTCATGAACACAACCATGGCGGGGATACCCACCTGGCGGCCGAGCAGGATGTGCTCGCGGGTCTGCGGCATCGGGCCGTCAGCAGCGTTCACAACCAGGATCGCGCCGTCCATCTGGGCCGCACCGGTGATCATGTTCTTGACGTAGTCCGCGTGGCCGGGGCAGTCGACGTGCGCATAGTGACGCGCCTCGGTCTCGTACTCCACGTGCGCAGTCGAGATCGTGATGCCACGGGCTTTCTCTTCCGGCGCGCCGTCGATCTGATCGTAGGCTTTGAAGTCACCGAAATACTTCGTAATCGCCGCCGTCAGCGTCGTCTTGCCGTGGTCAACGTGACCAATCGTGCCGATGTTGCAGTGCGGCTTGCCGCGTTCAAACTTTTCCTTTGCCATCTCTTCAGACGCCTCACGGTTTTGGGGGCCACACGAGAGCCCGAGGTTGCATCGCGCGCCGTTTATTGGCTTGAGCGCGGAAAATCAAGGGTCAGTTGCTCACCACCTTCAACGGCTCTTTACCCAGCAGACGCTTGCGCACCGCCTTGGCGAATCCGGAGACGGTGAACCGGTAATCGTCTTCCGCCTTCGGCGTCATCATCGCGCCGACGAGCCCACCAAGACGGAGCTGCTCAGAGGCGGTCGTGATCTCCGTCGGAGCAAGCACAACCGCCCCATCCGCACCCCGCGCCGAGACCGTCGCCTTGATGGTGCTGTTGCCGCCGATGAACGCGGCCTGCCCCGGCGAGACCAGCGCCACATTGGTCACAACCACCGAAACATCGGTGTTGCCCGAAGGCATCGGCTGCAACTGCAGTGCGAGCGCGTCCTGCATGTCCGCCTTCAAACGATCGGGCGAAATGCTTAGAGAGCGGCCCTTGAGGCCTTTGTACTGGCTGACGTCCACTGCGACCGTCCGCACTGTGATTTGCTGCTGCATCGCTTCATCAACAAGCGGTGCCGCGCAAGCGGACAGGGTAAGGGCGGCGAGGCCGAGAATCGCGGTGCGGCGGGTAAATCGGGACATGAAGACTTCCTGGGGTCAGTGCATAGAAAACGCGCGGACCTAAGAGAAGAATACCCACCCTGTCAAGACATCAAGCGTCTGTATCCAAACCATTTTCCGCCACCTGGGGCGCCACGGCCTCTTCGGGTTCCTCCGGCAGACCGCCAAACCAACCCTGCGATTCCTGCTGCTCGCGCATCCACTTCTCGACCAGAAGCGCCGCCTCCTGTGCAAGACCGCGCATCTGCGCCGCCTTGTCCTTCGATAGCCGCGATTCGAAAACCTTGATCACATGGATCATCTTCGGCTTGGCGTTCAGCTTGGCCTGAGTGGAATCCTGCCAGATCGTCACATTCAACGCCAGCGCCGACTTGCCCGGCACGATCGGCGGCGGCAGCGAGTAGGCCTCGACGCTGACACCGATGTGATAGAATTGATCGCCAGCATACCGCCGGAAGCGCTCCTCGAAGGCCTCATCGACCACCGTCGTCCACTCCTCCGCCGTGGCCTCGCGCGAGACAAGCAGCTGCTGCAGTTGCGGCGCAACCACTTCGGAATGCCCCAATTTGAAGTTCCCCAGAGCCACCGCCGGTTTCGACAGGTCGACTGGCGTTTCAGAACAGGCGGCAAGCCCAAGCATCAAAGCGAAAACGGCAAAACGTCGGATCATTCCATCCCCCAAAAGACCATTCCGGACAGTTAACGCGGAAATCCACCAAACTGCAATCAACCGCCTTTGCCAGCGCCCGCCACAGGCCTATCTTCCCTTTTATGAACATCCATGATCCAGCCCCCGCCCTTCCCGTCCGCGTCCCGCTGGTTACGCGGCCCATGGGCCTTTGGGAAAGCCTGCAGGCCACGCGCCGCAACGTCCTGTCGATCATTCCAGAAGTCGCGACCCGGCAACCGATCCTGTCGGGCAAGACCGGCAAACGATGGCACATGCTCATGGACCCGGATGGCATCCGGCAGGTGCTGCTCGAAAAGCTGGATCAGTACCCCAAATCCGTGGTGACCAAAAACCTGCTTCGCCCCGCCATCGGCGAATCGCTCTTTATCGCGGAGGGCGCGGATTGGCGCTGGCAACGGCGCACCGCCGCGCCGGCGTTCTCGCACCGCAACGTGATGAACCTGGCGCCGATCATGTCCGCCGCTTCTCAACGCTCGGTCGATCGCATCCGGCAAACCGGGCCGAAAGCGATCAACCTCCTCGACGAAATGGTCAGCCTGACTTTTGACGTGATCTCCGACGTGACCTTTTCCGGCGATGAAGGCTTTGACCGGAATGCGGTACACGGCGCCATCGACGACTATATCTCGGAGGCGGGCAAGATATCGCTTTTTGACCTTCTGGGGTTCCCGGATTGGGTTCCACGCCCCGGGCGCGTCTTTTCCGCCGGGGCCGTCAACCAGATGAAATCCGTTGCGGACAAGTCCATCGAGAATCGCTCAAGGCGCGCCCCGGACGGCGTGCCCGACCTTCTCGACCTGCTGCTCGCCGGGGAAGATCCCGAAACCAAGCGCAAGATGAACACTGCGGAGCTGCGCGACAACCTGCTGACCTTCATCGTCGCTGGGCACGAGACCACGGCCCTGACGCTGTCATGGTCGCTCTACCTGCTGGCCTTCGACCCCGCCGTGCAGGAGCGCGCCCGCGAAGAAATACAATCGGTGGTCATGGACCGTACCGCGACCGGCGAGGACGTCGCCCGCCTGCCCTACATCCGCGCCATCGTGGACGAGGCGCTGCGGCTCTATCCCCCTGCCGGAATGGTTTCGCGCACGGCTTTGGCCAATGACACGCTCTGCGGACGCGAGATTCGCGCAGGCGACACGGTGATCCTGCCGATCTACGCACTGCATCGCAATCACCTGCTCTGGGACGAGCCGGACGCCTTCCGCCCGTCCCGCTGGGCCGCGGGCAAGCCAGACCGCTACAGCTATTTGCCCTTTGGCGATGGACCGCGGATCTGCATCGGCGCGTCCTTCGCCATTCAGGAGGCGGTGATCGTGCTCGCCACCCTGCTTGCCAACTTCCGCTTCACCGCCGTTAAAGGCCGCAACCCCGAACCGGTGATGATCCTGACGCTTCGCCCCGAAGGCGGCGTCTGGCTCGAAGCGGACCCTCTTTAGACAAACCGCCGCCACAACGAAAAACGCCGGACCATTCGGCCCGGCGTATCGCAGTCTTCGAACGTTATGCTGGCGGCGGAGGCGGAGGCATCACCGTAAACAACTGCGCCAGCTCGGGAACGTCCTCGGCCAGCTTCCAGCCGTCCTGCCCCTGCGTCCAGACATGCGTTGCGCGCTTGAGCTCTCCGGTGGACACCATACGCCCAAGAGCGGCCTTGGAAAACGGACCCTTGGTCTGGCCGTTCTCCGCGATGTGCCAGACATGCTCGACTGGCGGCGGCGGAGGCACAGCGGCTCCTGCGCCGGCGGAGGACGGCGCCATGGCCGCGCCCATCTGCTGCCCCATCTGCATCCCCATGGCGGCGCCCATGCCCATGCCCATGCCTTCGCTCATGCCGCCCCCGGCGGACATGGCATCTGCGGCCTTGTACTTCATGTAATCGTCGAGGTTGCCGGTGATGCCCCGGCTGGTGCGCTCGTCCAGAGCCTTTTCCACCGCCGGTGGCAGGCTGATGTTCTCGATATACAGCTCCGGCAAGGTCAGGCCATATCCTGCGATCACCGGATCAATCGCCTGCGCAATCAGCTTGCCCACCTCGGAGGTGTTTGCCGCCATGTCGAGCACCGGAATGCCGCTCTTGGCAATCGCGCCCGAGAACTCCTGAACGATGATATTGCGGATCTGGCTGCTGATCTCATCCATGGTGAATTCACCATCGGTGCCGACAATCTCACGCATGAACAGTGCAGGGTCCGCGACCTTGATGGTATAGGTGCCAAAGGCCCGGATACGCGTTGGCCCGAACTCTGGATCGCGCAGCATGATCGGATTCTTGGTGCCCCACTTGAGGTCCGTAAACCGGTTGGTGCTGACGAAATAGACCTCGGACTTGAACGGCGACTTGAAGCCGTGGTCCCAGTGCTGGAGGCTCGTCATGATCGGCATGTTGTTGGTTTCGAGCATATAAAGGCCCGGCGTGAACACATCCGCCAATTGCCCTTCATGCACGAACACCGCCGCCTGGCTTTCCCGAACGGTCAGCTTGGCGCCATATTTGATCTCGTGGCCCTGCCGCTCGAACCGATACACCATCGTGTCGCGCGTGTCGTCGGTCCATTCGATGACGTCGATAAACTGACCTGAAAGAAAATCCAGAATACCCATGCTTTTGTCCTCTCTCTTCGCGCCTTGCGGCGCTCTTGCCCTGCACCTGCGCCCCTTGCTCACCTATATGTGAGCGCACAGCTCCGGGTTCAATTGCCCCTGCTTCGTCAACTCGATCCGCCGATCAACGCCGCCGCCTTGCGCCGCACGATGGGCGCGGCCCGTTCGGCGCTCATGCCGGGTGTCAGCTCCGGATCGTAGAGGATCTTCAAGAGCATCTCGTCATGCCGTGTCAGCAATGCGAACTCGTCGTCATCGTTGAAGATCGACGGGCGCGCGCGCGGACTGTCATTGCCCAAGCCAAGCCCCTGCGCCACTTCCTCGTGGATGCAAGAGCGGCGCAGCAGGTCCGGGTGCTCCGTGCGGATCACCGCAATCGCCTCGCCGTAGGCGAACCCGTTCGGCTCGTCGGAAAAGGCAATCACGAGGCAGTGAATCGAGCGCGGCAGATTGTCGAACAAATCGAGCGACGCCGGGTTCACATCCGGAACCAGCGCCTTGATGCGGGGCTTGATCTGCGCCTTGTCGTCCTCCGACATGAACAGAACGTGGAAATTCGCGCCCGCCGGATTCATCGAAATCGGATGGCCGGTGATCCGGCTCAGCTTTTGCGCATACTCCGTCAGCCAGCGGCGATCCTCCGCGATCTGATCCTTCGGCACACGCGCGCCGAACTCCACCGCCATGCGGATCGGTTTGACCCACTTCTTGATCCCGCCAAGATCCCCGCGCGAGGGCGTCAGCCCCGCGCCACGCTCATATTCCTCCGCCAGTGCAATGCGCTCGAAATTCCGCGCCAGCATGGTGTCGGTGAACTGCGTATCCGGCCCGCCACCGTCGGTGCGCAGCAGCCCGCGCACCAGCAGATCGGCCTGAATGCGCGCATAATACTGCTGCAGCGAAACACTCGCCGCCGACGGCTGGACCCCTGCGGTTTGCGGCTTGGTGCCTACTCCCGCGGGGCGTTCTTGCGGTTTCACATCGGTCTGACGCGGCGCGAGCGCGGTGCTGTCGCAGGCCGCAAGACCCACGAGCGCAACGCCGGCGGCCAGCGCCGCCCATATGCCACCCCGCATCGTCACGATCAGCTCGCCGGAACGGCCGTGCCGGCGTTATCGCCCACACCGTCCTTGCACGCCTTGGCGCTGGCCAGCGTGTCACGCAGCTCGGCTTCCATCTTCTTGAGCTCGGTTTCCGCCTCGGCCCGGCGCTTCTTGCCCTCATCGGCAATCTGCAGCGATTCCTGGATCGTGCCGATCAGGTCCGCGTTGGCCTGCTTGACCGCTTCGATATCGAACACGCCGCGTTCCATCTCTTCACGGATCATCTTGTTGGAATCCCTCAGGTTCTTGGCGTTCGAGGTCAAAAGCTCATTGGTCAGGTCGTTGGCATCGCGCACGGCGGCGGCGGCCTCGGCGCTGCGCTGGATGGTGACCGCCTGAGCCAACTGCGTCTCCCACAGCGGCACGGTGTTCACCAGTGTCGAATTGATCTTGGTGACCAGAGACTTGTCGTTCTCCTGCACCAGCCGGATCGAAGGCAGCGACTGCATCGTCACCTGGCGTGTAAGTTTCAGATCATGCACCCGGCGTTCCAGATCGTCCCGCGCGGCGCGCAGATCACGCAACTCCTGCGCCTTGATCATCTGATCGCCCTCGGGCGCCGCCTGAACCTCGGCCTCCTTGGCCGGAATGTCCTTGCTGTCCAGCTCATTCAGCTTTTCCTGACCGGCCGCGATATAAAGCGCCAGCTCATCATAAAACTGCAGCGTCTTTTCATAGAGCAGATCGAGGGACTTGATGTCCTTGAGCAGCTTGTGCTCATGCTCCAGAAGGTTGTCCGTGACCTTGTCGATCTGCTCCTGCACCTCTTCAAAGCGTGCGGTGAACTTGGCGAAGGGCGCGGCGCGGCCAATCAGCTTCTCCCACCAGCTGCGCTCGCGTCGCACATCCAGCTCGGAGACCGAAAAGCCGCGAATGGTTGTCACGATGCCGCGCAGGCTGTCACCCGCCGGGCCGATGTCCTTGTTGCGCACATCGGTCAGCATCGCCTGGGAAATTTCCTGCAATTCGGCCTGCGCCGCCGAGCCGAAAGACACGATGGAATTGGTGTCGCTCATGTCGATCTCGTCCATCCGCGTGCGGATTTCCTCACCCACATCGGCGGTGGCGTCGTTGAGCGGCACAACCGCGTTGGCATCCGCAGGCTCCGGCAGGACCACGGCGTTGATTTCTTCCACCTCGGCCAGAGCGGCAGTGGCCTTTTGACGAACATTTTCGGACATGCGGTCCCCCATGCGTTAATAAATCTTCCGCCCCGGTCAGAGACGAACACCTTCGCGCTGCAAACGATCCCGCAGCACATCAATTTCCACCGTCAGATCGGCGTTGTTATCCAGGAGCAGCTTTGCTGTCTTCTTGGTGAAACTCTCTTCAAGGTCGGTCAGCAGCATCATGAATTGCGATTTCGCCCCGCGATCCTGGGTGCGCGCATAGACATCGGCGAATTTCACCGCCGCGTCCCGCGCGCCCATCAGGTACACACCAAGAAACTTGCGCGCCGCGCTGAGATCGCGCGGGTCTTCCTCGACTGTCCGGATCATCTCGCGCACCTTGATCTGCAGCCGTTCCACACGGGCTTCCACCTGCCGGTCCCCGGCGCGCCGGATTGCGTCGCTCATGGCGTTCAGATGGTTTTCGGCCTCATCGACAACGCGGGCCACGCGATCCTGCTGGAAGGTGTCGATTCCTTCCATGCCCTTGTCTTTCAAGGGATCAATACCGAAAGCGCCGATGTGCAGCGCCGTAGCGGCAAGACCGAAGATCACCGGCGCGATCACGCCCGGTTCATTCATGAACGACGCGATGCCCGCGCCGATTCCGCAAAACAAAGCCGCAAAGATCTTGCGTGGAATGCCCGGACGCCGCGACACACGCCGCTCGTCATAGGCCGCCTGTGCCCGCAACCCGTCTCGCAACAACCACGCCCCGAGCAGTAAGGCTCCCGCGCCCACCAATCCCGTGGCAAGGCCAATCGCGCCATCATTGAGCGAAAACGCCGCCAGAACGACCGGCGGGACAAACAACACGTTTGACCGTGCGCCCACCGGATCCACCTTCGCGCCTTTGTAGGCGGACGGTTCAGGACGGTCGTCCGGCTGAACGGTGCTCCCGTCAGGGCTGTATTTTCCGCCAAATTTCCGGGCCATCGCTAAAGCCCTCCGAGCCAGCCGGTGACCACTCCAAAGAGGAGTATGATCAAGAGAACATAAGTGATTTTCTGTAGGGCGGTTGTGGACATGAAACCCCCGTCCGGTGCAACGTCATCGAAAACTTAAGGGCAAAATGCTGCACTTGCTAGGGGGAACCCGGCAAACTCTTTCTCAGGCGGCGTTTTCCTGCGGCATCCGACCCAGAAGCATGTCCGCTTCCATATCGAATGCGTCACGGCCCGATTTCACGCCGCTGCGGCGGGCACGCTCTTCGAAGCTGTCGGCGAGCACCTTCAACTTGGCAATGTAACGGCGGCGCGCGAAATTCTGGTTTTCCCCGCCACGGTTCTCTTCCAACCGACCGATCTCCGTGCTCAGAATCTCGATAAACTTGTCGACAGGTTTGTTCATCCGGCGCAGATCCTGACGGCTGCCTGACATGGCCTTCACCACCCGGCACGCCATGTTGCGGGCCGCATCCGTCTTCAGCGTCAGCTCCGCATCACCCAGAACAGCCACCCGCTCTGACAGCTCGATCAGCGTGTCATTGACCAGCTCGACATAGTCAGCCGCCTCCAGCCGGGCGAGAACCTCCGGGTTGTCCAACCCCTTGTCACACATCGGATCGACACCAAAGGCCGCCACCGCGAGACCGAATGCGAATAAGCCGAGCAGCAGCGGAAAGACCAGCGCGTTGAATTGCATACCGGCTAGGATCATCACCATGACCCCGATAAGCAGGCAGCCCAGCACCTTGCGCGGCACCCTCGGGCGATAGGCAACCTCGGCCTGATCATACTCAAGCTGCAGCCTGTGTCCGGTGGAAATGAGGCGCAGCGCAAAGCCGAACAGCACGACTTCGAGAACTGCGATCACTGTGTTGTGCACCGAGTTCTGGAACAGCCAAAGCACCATTGGAAAGGCGGCCAGGAAAAGCACGTTCAAACCGGGATCGACATTCCCGGTGCGTTTCAATCGCATCTTGTCAAGCAGCGTATGCATTCCCGTCACCCCCACGGTCGTCATAGATAGCTGAGCGCGAAGATCATGATCCAAAGCGCGACAAAAGACAGGCGCGGAATCAGGTCACCTGTCCGTCGCGCGCGCAGCGTGGCATGGGCCAGGGTGCGATATGTGTCCTTCGCGGCCATTCGCAATCCGGTCAGAGCCAGAAAGGTGGATACCGCAAGAATCGCAAGGGTCAGGAGCGTCATCATCATGCAACCAAGGTGGTCGCGAATCCGGGCGAAAAGGGGGCATCACTCGGGAAATTCAAGGAATAGTTAAGAAGTGGTTACCGCCCCACTGCTATGATTTACCTCGTTTCGGCGCCATACGGCGCGGTGGTTTTCCGCCCGCGCCGGGCTTCGGTCCGGACTTTGCAGTCGGCTTGCCACCCGGTCTCTTGCCTCCCGGGCGAGGCTTGGGCTTGGCGGTGCCCTCCGGGTTGCCGAGTTCCAGCCCAAGCTGATCGCGCATCACCTTGCGCCGCACCTCTTCCACGGCACCCTGCTTGAGCGGGCCAAGCTGAAACGGGCCATAACTGATCCGGATCAGCCGGTTCACCGTCAGGCCGATGTCCGTCATGGCACGGCGGATCTCCCGGTTCTTGCCCTCGCGCAGACCCACGGTCAGCCAGGCATTCGCCCCTTGCTGACGGTCGATGCCAACGATCATCGGCTGGAACCGCTGGCCGTCCACCTCGATCCCCTTGCGCAACGGTTCGAGCATCTCGTCGGTCGGCCGCCCGTTCACCCGGACGCGATAGCGCCGCAGCCAGCCCGTCGAGGGCAGCTCCAGCTTGCGCTTGATCCCGCCGTCATTGGTCAGCAGCAGCAACCCTTCGGAGTTCAGATCGAGCCGCCCGACGCTCATCACACGGGGCAGATCCTCCGGCAGATCATCGAAAATCGTCCGGCGCCCCTGCTCATCCTTTGTCGTCGTCACAAGGCCCGCAGGCTTGTGGTACAGCCACAGCTTCGGCTCTTCCGGCGCGGCGAGCGGCTTGCCGTTGACCTCGATCCGGTCCTTGTCCGTGACATTCAGCGCCGGGCTGTCGATGACGGCGCCATTGACCGACACCTTACCCTCCGCGATCAGACGCTCGGCTTCGCGGCGCGAGGCGACCCCGGCGCGGGAGATGACTTTGGCGATACGGTCGCCGGGCGGGGTTTGATCGGGTTTGTCTGACATGCCGCTCCTCTACAGCGTTTCGCGCGCCTGTCAAAGCACCTCGCTTCCCCCTGCCGAAATTCGCCTGTATCAGGGCACCATGACATTCACCTCGCATATGGACCGCGCCCTCGCGCAGGCCCGCGCCGCCGCCACGCGCGGCGAAGTGCCGGTTGGAGCCGTCGTCGTCTCCTCCGGCGGCACGGTCATCGCCGAGGCGGGCAATCGCACGCGCGAGCTGAACGACCCCACCGCTCACGCGGAAATCCTCGCCATCCGCACCGCCTGCGACACACTCGGCCAGGAGCGCCTCCCGGATCACGACCTCTATGTCACACTGGAGCCCTGCCCGATGTGCGCCGCGGCGATCAGCTTTGCCCGCATCCGGCGGCTCTACTACGGCGCGGCTGATCCGAAATCCGGCGGCGTCAGCACCGGCGCGCGCGTGTTTTCCCACCCGCAATGCCACCACGCGCCCGAGATCTACGACGGCTTGTCCGAAACAGAAGCCGCCACGCTGCTGCGCGACTTCTTCGAAGCAAGGCGCTGAGATGTCCCGCGTCATCGTGTTCAACAAGCCCTACGGCGTCCTTTCGCAGTTCACCGACAAGGGCACCGAGGGCAGCCCCCGCCTCACCCTTTCGGACTATATCGACCTCAAAGGCGTCTACCCCGCCGGGCGACTGGATCGCGACAGCGAGGGGCTGATGGTGCTGACCGACGATGGCCGCCTGCAAGCGCGCATCGCCTCGCCGAAATTCCGCAAGCCGAAGAGCTATCTCGTGATGGTCGAAGGCACGCCAACGCCCGAACAGATCGAACAGCTGCGCCGCGGCGTCACGCTCAAGGATGGCCCGACGCGCCCTGCGCGCTGCGACCTCATCGACGCCCCGGACCTGTGGGAGCGCGATCCGCCGGTGCGCTATCGCAAATCTGTACCAGATGCCTGGCTCCGACTGACGATCACCGAAGGGCGCAACCGTCAGGTGCGCCGCATGACCGCTCATGTGGGGCTGCCGTGCCTGCGCCTCGTGCGCTGGTCGGTCGGAGACTGGAGCCTGGACGGGCTTGCGCCCGGGACCTGGCGGCTTGCGCCGGGGGGTTGAGCCCGCGCTTTACTCTCGCGTCGCGCCCGGCACCCAGAGCACATCTGCGCGGCCATCGTCATTGGCGATGCGCGCCGCGACAAAGAACCAGTCAGACAGGCGATTGAGATATTTCACCGCGTCCGGGTTCACGTCGTCGACGGAGGCCAGCTGCACCGCCAGACGCTCTGCCCGCCGCGCCACCGTGCGGCACAGGTGCAGATGCGCCGAAAGCGCCGAACCACCGGGCAGGATGAAGCTGCGCAGCGGCTCCAACCGGGCGTTCATCGCGTCGATTTCGCGCTCAAGCCGGTCAACCTGCGAGGCCACCATACGCAGCGGCGGGTATTCGGACTGCGCGTCCTTGTCCCGATCCGGGCGGCACAGGTCCGCGCCAAGGTCGAAGAGATCGTTCTGAATCCGGCTCAACGCTGTATCCGTCTCTCCGTCCGCATGCAGCCGCGCCATGCCAAGGCAGGCGTTCAGCTCGTCCGAGGTACCATATGCTTCGACCCTTGGGTCAAATTTCGGCACGCGGTTGCCATTGCCCAGCGCGGTGTCGCCCTTGTCGCCGGTGCGGGTGTAGATCTTGCTCAGTACAACCATGTCTTCACGCCCCGCGCCGAATCCACACAAACAGAAGGATCAGCAGCACCGCCACGAATTGGGCTGCGATCCGCAGGCGCATGGCCTTGTTCGCGTATTTGCGATTGAATGCGCCGCCCTTGGCAAAAGAGCCGATGCCAAACAGCAGCACGCCGACCACGAACAGCATGGCCACGGCGACGACGATGAAGAGAGGGTCATTGAACACGGCGGTTCTCCTGAAAGCTTGGCTCACACATAGCGGGGATTCGCCGGAAAGCGAACCCGGATGCGACGAGGCGCCTCAGCGCCCCTTGCCCATCAACCAATCCAGCCCGTTCGTGGACAGCAGACGCCGGGCAATGCCGGAGATATAGGTCGGCATGGTGATATAATATCGCGGTCGCGGGCGCTTGGCTTCGCAGGCGTGGATCAGCTTGCGGCATACGGCAGAAGGCGGCAGCTCGAACGTATCCCTGCCCCGATCCTCATACAGGCGTTTGAGCAGACGCGCTTCGTAATCGGGTTTTCGGGCCGACGCGCGCCAATCGATCCAGCGTTCGAAATGCTCGATGGAATTGATCCGGATCTTCGACGTGATCGGCCCGGTGTTCAGCGTCACGAACCGGATGCCCGTGCCCGCCATTTCCAGCCGCCAGGTATCCACCATGCCTTCGGTCGCATATTTCGTGGCATTGTATGCACCCCGCCACGGCTGAGAGACGAGGCCAAGCACAGACGAGTGATAAATGATCCGCCCCTGCCCCTGCGCGCGCATCACCGGAATCACCGCCTGCGTCAGCGTGTGCCAGCCAAAAACGTTTGCCTCGAAGATGGCGCGCAGCGCCCCCGCTGGCAGATCCTCCATCGCACCGGGGATGGCGTGGGCGCCATTGTTGAACAGTACGTCGAGCGTGCCGCCCGTCGCCGTCAGCACCTCTGTGAGACCCGCCGCGATAGACTCCGGCTCGGTATAGTCGATCCGCGGGCTTTCGAACCACTCATCGCGCAGCGCGGCGCAATCGCGCTCCTGCTTGCAGGACGCAAAGACGCGCCAGCCGCGCGCCTTCATGGTCCGCGCCGCCTCAAGGCCAATGCCAGAGGAACAGCCGGTGATCAGGATGGTTTTCTTGCTCATGCGGCGCCTTTAGCGCGGCCTGCCGCTCCGTGCAAAGCTCAGTTGGACGCCACGAGAAAATTACCGGACATCCAGCCGATCTCATTATTGCCCGCCATCGCCCGCAGCTTGACCCAGCCGGTGCCATCGTCGCGCATCACTTCGACTTCTTCACCTTCGAACAACTGCGTGACCACGTCGAACGTCGTGCCGGGGCCGCTGCGCAGATTGACGACACCGCCGCGCACCCGGCGGTAATCTATGCTCGACGCGACGCGCGTGACCGCCTCGCTGACCGGGGCCATTGCCGTATCGCGCAGGGTCGTGACAATGAGCTGCACGGTTTCGTCGTCCCCGGCGGTGTCCGGCTCGCCCGGCGCAACCCGCGACAGGTCCAGCGAAAGGTTGGACACATCAGCCAGCCCTGCCGTGCCCATTCCCGCCGTGCGGGTCACTTCCGGCTCCGGGCGAGCCATGATCTCGGACACCGGTGCGGAGCGGGTGATAACCTGGGCCACGCGCTCTGTCCGCGCCGGGGCGGCTTCTTCGAATGTGGTGGGGGGCGCAAGGAAGGCGACAGATTGCGTTCCGGGCTCATAGGCACTTCCGCCGGACAACTCGTACCATGCCCATCCAAGGACACCAAATGTCACAACCATCACACGATACATAAAAAACCATCCCCCATGAGCACCCCGGTCACTCACACAACCGCAAAAAGAACGCGTTGTTCCCTGATCTTAACAGATTCCTTAACGCGCAATAAGTGAAAAAGCCGGAAAATTTCCCCGCCGTGCCTCTTTACCCTGCTTTACCGCCCGATGTGCCGCCTGTAATACCACGGCTATGGATGATGATACGATCGACCCCAACATGGACCGCCAACCTATCGAACGCCTGACCAAGGCGATCGGTGAGCGGTACCTGACCTATGCGCTGTCGACGATCATGCACCGGGCGCTGCCCGATGCCCGCGACGGGCTGAAACCTGTGCATCGCCGCATCCTTTACGCCATGCGTCGCCTGCGCCTGTCTTCCTCGGGTGGTTTCCTGAAATCCGCGAAGATTTCCGGCGATACGATGGGGGATTTCCACCCCCACGGCGACGCCGCGATCTATGACGCCATGGCCCGGCTCGCGCAGGACTTCACCATCCGCTACCCGCTGGTCGATGGTCAGGGCAACTTCGGCAATATCGACGGCGACAACCCCGCCGCCAGCCGCTACACCGAAGCGCGCATGACCGTGATGTCCGAGGCGTTGCTCGACGGGCTGGACGAGAACGCCGTCGACTTCCGGGACAACTACGACGGACGCCTGCAGGAACCCGCGGTCCTGCCCGCGTCCTACCCCAACCTCCTGGCGAATGGCTCTTCCGGGATCGCCGTCGGCATGGCCACCAACATCCCGCCGCACAACATCGGCGAGTTGATCGAGGCCTGCCTGCACCTGATCAAATCGCCGGACGCGCGCGACGAAACGCTGCTGCAATACGTGCCGGGTCCGGACTTTCCCACCGGCGGCATCATCGTCGAACCCCCCGAAAACATCGCCCAGGCCTATGCCACCGGGCGCGGCTCCATTCGCCTGCGGGCGAAATGGGAGGTCGAGGACCTTGGCCGGGGCACATGGCAGGCGGTGGTCACCGAGATCCCCTATCAAGTCCAGAAATCCAAATTGGTCGAACGCATCGCCGAGCTGATCCAGACCAAGAAGGTGCCGATCCTCGCCGACGTGCGCGACGAGAGCGCCGAAGACATCCGCATGGTGCTGGAGCCGAAATCCAAGAACGTCGATCCCGACGTGCTGATGAACCTGCTGTTCCGCAATTCGGATCTCGAAACCCGGTTCTCGCTCAACATGAACGTGCTGATCGACGGGGTGACCCCGAAGGTCTGCTCGCTCAAGGAGGTGCTGCGCGCCTTCCTCGATTTCCGCCGCGACGTGCTCATCCGCCGCGCCAAGCACCGCATGGCGCAGATCGACAGCCGTCTGGAAAAGCTCGAAGGCTTCATCATCGCCTTCCTAAACCTCGACCGCGTGATCGACATCATCCGCTATGATGACGACCCCAAAGCCGCGCTGATGTACGAGGACTGGTCCAGGCCGCATCAGGACACCATTACCCGCGCCACGGACGAAAGCGATTACCGCTCGCCACTGGCCGGGGTCGACGTCAAATCGCTCGAACTGCGCGACGACGAAGACGCGATTGCCCGCGGTGTGCTGGCTGACGATGGCACGGATTCCAAGGTGCCCGCCCGCTACGTCGGCCGCTCCGAAGGCCTCTCGGACGTACAGGCGGAGGCGATCCTCAATATGCGCCTGCGCGCCCTGCGCCGCCTTGAGGAACTGGAGCTGATCCGTGAACGCGACGCGCTGATGGAAGAACGCGCCGGTCTCGAAGATCTGCTCGAGTCCGGCGAAATGCAGTGGAAGCGCATCGCCGAACAGCTGCGCGAGGTGCGCAAGGCCTTTGGCAAGGACTACGCCGGCGGCGCCCGCCGCACCCTGATCTCCGAAGCCGCCGAAGTCGAAGACGTGCCGCTCGAAGCGATGATCGAGCGCGAGCCGATCACCGTGGTCTGCTCGCAAATGGGCTGGATTCGCGCCATGACCGGCCACATCGACCTCACGCGCGAGCTGAAGTTCAAGGACGGCGACGGCCCGCGTTTCACCTTCCACGCGGAAACCACGGACCGGTTGCTGGTCTTCGGCTCCAATGGTCGCTTCTACACGATTTCCGCCGCCAACCTGCCCGGGGGGCGCGGCATGGGCGAGCCGGTGCGCATCATGGTCGACCTGCCGAACGAGGCGGAAATCGTTGATCTGTTCATCCACCGTCCCGATGGCAAACTGCTCGTGGCCTCTTCCGCCGGGGACGGCTTTGTCGTGCCGGAAAGCGAGGTCGTCGCCCAGACCCGCGCCGGCAAGCAGGTCATCAACGTGCGCGGCGATGTGAAGGCCAAAGTCTGCAAGACCGTGACCGGCAACGCCGTTGCCGTGGTCGGCGAGAACCGCAAGGTGCTGGTCTTCATGCTTGACGAGCTGCCTGAAATGGCGCGTGGCAAGGGCGTTCGACTGCAAAAATACAAGGACGGCGGCCTCTCGGACGCACGGACCTTCACGCTCGAAGAGGGGCTTTCGTGGCTCGACCCGGCGGGCCGCACCCGAACGGAAACCGGGCTTGAGGAATGGGTCGGCAAACGCGCCGGCACCGGCCGTATGGCGCCGCGCGGCTTCCCGCGGGACAACAAGTTCAACTGAGCGGTTTCGGATCGCTTTGCGATCCGACCGGCGCGTTTCCTGCGGAAACGCGCCTATTGGGACTCTGCCCCCGCGCCTCCGGCGCTCCCCGAGATATTTACAGACCCGTGAAGACGCGCCCCCGCGGGGCCAGCGTTTAACCGGCTTAGAAGACTTCCTTACAGTCTGTTTCATCAAGCCGAGGCCACTCTCGCACAACGGCTGTCGTTTCAGGCGCCTGGCGATCAAATTATGACCATCCGCACAGAGACCCCCAAAGGATCCCAGAACACCGCATCGCTGGAGGTTCACAGCTTTGGGCCCCTCCTCGGCCTCGCAACCGGCGGGTCGACAAGCCAAATCCGTTTGTTTGTCCAAGTAGCGACAATACCATACTTTACAAATACTTGATTGGTATCCATCCAAGGCAAACGCAGTAAGGGTAACAAGGACAGGGTCATGCATTCCCCGCAAAGTCATATGAACATTTCCTACAATGGAGAGCGCGGCGCGCTCTTCGGTCTCGCTTTCAGAACCGGCTGTCTGACGTTGATCACGCTCGGAATTTACCGTTTCTGGCAAAAGACCCGCATTCGCAAATACATCTGGTCCTCTGTCAGCGCTGGCGGCGACACCCTTGAATACACCGGGACCGGGCTGGAGAAATTCCTCGGGTTCCTGATCGCCGTGGTCTTCCTCGCGGTCTATCTCGGCGCGATCCAGATGCTGCTGTTCTACTTCGGCATTTCGATGATGGCCGAGCCCGCGACCATGGAGCAATCCATCGCCCAGATCGTCGGCCTTTACGTCACGATCTTTGCCGTGCTGCCTTTCGTGTTCTTTGCGACCTATCGCGCCCGGCGCTACAAGATGGCGCGCACCCGCTGGCGTGGCATCCGTTTCGGCATGGAAAAAGGCGCGTTGGGCTATGTCTGGCGCGCCATCGGGCATGGTTTCCTGACCATCATCACGCTTGGCATCCTACTGCCACGCCAGACCTACCACCTCGAAAAATACATGACCGACCGGAGCTGGTTCGGCGATGAACCGTTTCGCCAGTCGGGCAAATGGACCGCGCTTTACGGCGCCATGACGCATATCTTCATCGGCATTGGCCTTCTGATCATGGCAGCTGTTCTCGGCGCGCTGGGACTTGGGATTGCCGCCGGGATTGCCGGTGTGGTCGGGTATGTTTGGCTGATCGTTGGCGGCATCGTTTATGGCGTACGCAGCTTTGGATACCTGACCAGCCAAAAGACGCTCGGCGACCAGGTTGGATTCATCTCGGAGCCACGCACCGGGTTTGTGATCAAGACATGGGTGATCGGCGTTCTGATGAGCCTGCTGATCCTGGCCCTCTTCGGCGCTGCAATCGGCGCGCTCGTATTCGGGGCCACCCTTGGAACCGGGGGCGAGCCGACCATCGCGGTCTTTGTGATCTCGGCCATCGGCTATGTCGCGCTGCTGGTGGTCTCACAGGCCGTCGTGCTGGCGTGGATCGTCCAGCCGATCCTTGGCCATTTCATCAGCACCGTGACCGTCACCAACCCCGAAGCGCTGGACATCATTCATCAGCGCGCCGCAGAGACCGGCATCGACGCGGACGGCTTTGCCGATGCGCTCGACATCGGGGGGGCCATCTGATGCAGGGCACCGAGGCGGCCTTTTTCGACGGCCTGTCCGCAGGACGGCACCGCGTGCATGTCGCCCTGTCCACGGATCGTCTGGCGCTTGAAATCACAGGGGATAGCCTGCCGGACACGCTGCGCTGGCCGTTGCAGGATCTGCGCGCCCCGCGCGACCATGCCGATACCGCCCGCCTGACCGTGATGCGCTTCGAGCCCGGTCAGGACGAGGCACAGCGGCACGAGGCGCGGCTGGTCATCGAGGATCCGGACCTGATTGCCTGGCTGCACAAGACCCGCCCCAATCTGTTCCGCCGCGATCTGCACCTGGGCATCCTGCGCAAGCTGGGGCTCTATGCCGGCGGCGCCATCACGGCGGTCCTGCTGCTGCTGTTCGTCATCATCCCGGCCATGGCCAACACATTGGCCAGGGTCATCCCGATCGAGCGCGAAATCGCGTTTGGCCAGACCGTCACGGCGCAGATGGAGCGCATGCTTGGCGGCTCGACGCTTGGCTCCCTGCGCTGCACCAACCCGGCGGGGCGTGTCGCGCTCGATCGCATGGCGCAGCGGCTCACGCAGGCGCAGGACATGGAGTACGACATCTCGCTGCAGGTTCTGGACCATGCGATGATGAACGCCTTTGCCGCGCCCGGCGGGCAGATCGTCATCCTGCGCGGCCTCTTGGACAAGGCCGGGCACCCGGATCAGGTGGCCGGGGTTCTGGCCCATGAAATCGGCCACGTCGAGAGCCGCGACGCCACGCGCAACGCGCTGCGCGCCGCCGGGTCAGCGGGCATCCTGACCATGCTTCTGGGCGATTTCACCGGTGGAGCGGCCATCGCCTTTGTCGGGGAACACATGCTCAATGCATCCTACACCCGCGAGGCCGAGGGCGCGGCGGACCGCTTTGCCCTTGGCATGTTGCAGGCGGCGCAGGTCGATACCGGCGGGCTGGCCACCTTCTTCGATCTCGTCGCGCAGGAAACGGGCGAGTTTCGCCTGCCCGGTTATCTCGCCAGCCACCCCGACACGCCCGAACGCGCGGCGCGGGCCCGGCAAACCGCCGAAACGCAGTCCGACACCACGCCGATCCTGAGTAACGCGGACTGGCAGGCGCTCAAACGAATCTGCGACGAAACGGCCCCCGCGGACGGCGAAGACACCTGATTTCCCGGGGCTTGTCGGCCTCTGGCGCGTCGCATTCTCGAAAACGCGACGTCCTTTGGCGCTAACGTGACGATTTTACTCTGTTTCATCACGCACCGACACGGTATCACCCTCTCCGAGAATGCCGCGCGGCAGCAAAGCCGCGCAGATAAAGGAGAGGAACGCTGATGAAGGTACTCGTACCCGTCAAACGCGTGATCGACTACAACGTGAAAGTGCGCGTCAAAGCGGACGGCAGCGGTGTTGATCTCGCCAACGTCAAAATGTCGATGAACCCGTTCGACGAGATTGCCGTCGAAGAGGCGATCCGCCTCAAGGAAGCCGGCAAGGCCGACGAAATCGTCGCCGTCTCCATCGGTGTGAAGCAAGCCACCGACACGCTGCGCAACGCGCTCGCCATGGGCGCCGACCGCGCGATCCTCGTGGTCGCCGCCGATGACGTGCATCAGGACATCGAGCCGCTCGCCGTGGCCAAGATCCTCGCCAAGGTCGTCGAGGAAGAGCAGCCCGGCCTCGTGCTCTGCGGCAAGCAGGCGATCGACAACGACATGAACGCCACCGGCCAGATGCTCTCCGCGCTGCTCGGCTGGAGCCAGGCCACCTTTGCCTCCGAGGTCGACATCGACGGCGACGCCGCCAAGGTCACCCGCGAAGTGGACGGCGGTCTGCAAACGATCAGCGTGAAGATGCCCGCCGTCGTCACCGTCGATCTGCGCCTGAACGAGCCGCGCTATGCCTCGCTGCCGAACATCATGAAGGCCAAGAAAAAGCCGCTGGATGAAAAAACCGCCGAGGACTACGGCGTCGACGTCACCCCGCGCCTCGAAATCGTCAAGACCTCCGAGCCCGCCGAGCGCGCCGCCGGGATCAAGGTTGCCGATGTCGATGAGCTGATTGCGAAACTCAAGGAAGCGGGGGCTGTGTAATGGCTGTACTTCTTCTTGCCGAAGTCAACGACGGTGCGCTGTCGATGGACGCCACCGCCAAGGCCGTGACCGCCGCCAAGGCGCTGGGTGAGGTGACTGTGCTCTGCGCCGGGGGCACCGCCGCCGACGCCGCCGCCGAAGCCGCGACCATCGAGGGCGTTGCCAAGGTGCTGGTTGCCGAGGACGCGGGCCTGTCCCACCGCCTCGCCGAAGCCACCGCAGACCTGATCGTCGGCCTTGCCGGTGATTATTCCCACATCGTCGCCCCGGCGACGACCGACGCTAAGAACGTGCTGCCCCGTGTGGCCGCACTGCTCGACGTGATGGTGCTGACCGATGTGTCCGGCGTGGTGGATGCGGACACCTTCGAGCGTCCCATCTATGCGGGCAATGCCATCCAGACCGTGAAATCGAAGGACGCAACGAAGG
This sequence comes from Pacificoceanicola niger, assembly GCF_048553275.1. Classification (NCBI taxonomy): domain Bacteria; kingdom Pseudomonadati; phylum Pseudomonadota; class Alphaproteobacteria; order Rhodobacterales; family Roseobacteraceae; genus Pacificoceanicola; species Pacificoceanicola niger. The sequence continues at coordinate 124,308 of NZ_JBLZMW010000014.1, read as the reverse complement.
TCATTTCCTTCCGGACCTCCACCTTCGACGCGGCGGGCACCGGCAATTCCGCGCCGGTCGAAACCATTGGCGGCGCGTCGTCCGACCTGTCGTCCTGGGTCGAGGACAAGGTCGCCGAGAGCGACCGCCCCGAGTTGACCTCCGCAGGCGTCGTCGTCTCCGGTGGGCGCGGTGTCGGCTCCGAGGAAGACTTCAAGATCATCGAAGCCCTTGCCGACAAACTCGGCGCCGCCGTTGGCGCCTCGCGCGCGGCCGTTGATTCGGGCTTTGCCCCGAACGATTGGCAGGTCGGCCAGACCGGCAAGGTCGTGGCGCCGAACCTCTACGTCGCCGTGGGCATCTCCGGCGCGATCCAGCACCTCGCCGGGATGAAGGACAGCAAGATCATCGTTGCGATCAACAAGGACGAAGAAGCGCCGATCTTCCAGGTCGCTGACTTTGGCCTTGTGGCGGACCTCTTCGAGGCCGTGCCGGAACTCACCGAGAAACTCTGACGCCGGGGTGCGGGGCACAGCCCCGCCCTACGGACCGGAAGGCGTAAGGCCCGCCAATCGGCGGGCCTTTTTTCCTCAGGCGCCCTGCAATCTCAAGCCAACCCACCGCCCACCATCGGGCCGATCACCTCGGCCAGCGCATCCGCCGCTTCGGCATGAGCCATCGGCCCCATCTGCTCGGCGGCAGCGCAGGCCTCGAAATCGTTGAAGACCATGCCGAGCGTGCCCTGCATCGTCGCCTCTTCGGAACAGACCACCTCGACCACGGAGGACACACGCGGGCGCAGCGTCTCGATCATGTTGCGGGTGACGAAAAGCGGATCGCCCGCGTCAATCCCGCCGATCTTTTCCGGGACCGCGTGATCGGAGAACCAGAGCAAAACGACTTTGCCGCGCAAGATCGTCAGCACGTGTTTCATACGGCCGACCCAGGCCGTACGCAGCTCATCCGCGACCACCGCGTAGCGGTCTTCCGAAACCTCCCGCAGCCGCGCCAGCATGTGGCGATTGAAATGAAACTCGGTGAAATCGACCTCGGGAAACAAATCCTCCAGCCGGTCGGACGCGCGCAAGAACCGGTCGTTGCGGCGCGGATGCACCATGTAAAACCGATTGGACATATTCTGCGCCCCCATCACCTGCAGCACCTTCACCGCAGCACCGCCCGCCAGCCCGAGGACAGCCGGATCGTTCAGATAGAAGTCGACACCGGCATTCGCCACGCCGAAATTCACGCATTCCACCGCCAAAAGCCGTTCGAGCAAATCCGGAAAAGGCTGCGCGATGAACCGACCGTAGGTTTCAAGCCCTCCGAGGAAGGCGATGTAATCGCCGCTCATCTCGGCCTTTGGTCCCCGAAACATGACCCGGGAACTGCCGTATTTACATGGATAGTACTCAAGCGTACCCGGACCACCGGAATGGACAGTCATAGCCCCACCTCTGATTTATCTCACCCGAAGAGGAGAATCGCCCAAACAGATTGCGAAAAGCCTAAAGTGAAAATGCATCATTAACTTGAACCACCTGCCCTTGCAGCCACAGCGAAACAGGGCCAATGTCTGGCCGTCAAATCAGAGGAAGCGCACATGGAGATCAAATCGGTAGGTGTCGTTGGCGCCGGTCAGATGGGCAACGGGATCGCACATGTGATGGCCCTTGCGGGCTATGATGTCTGCCTGAACGACATCAGCCAGGAGTCGCTCGACAAGGCCGTGGCGCTGATCACGCGAAACCTTGACCGCCAGGTCAGCCGCGAGACAATCTCCGGCGCGGATCGTGACGCGGCCCTATCCCGGATCTCGACCACCATGGACTTGCCCCAGATTGCCGCAACCGATCTGGTGATCGAAGCGGCGACCGAACGCGAGGACGTCAAGAACAAGATCTTCGAAAGCCTCGCGCCGGACCTCGGCCCGAACACCATCCTGACGTCCAATACCTCCTCCATCTCGATCACTCGCCTGGCCTCTCGCACGGACCGTCCGGAGAAATTCATGGGGTTTCACTTCATGAACCCGGTGCCGCTCATGCAGCTGGTCGAGCTGATCCGCGGCATCGCCACGGACAAGGAAACCTACGACGCCTGCCTCGCCGTGGTGAACAAGCTGGGCAAAACCGCCGCCAGCGCCGAGGATTTCCCAGCCTTTATCGTCAACCGGATCCTGATCCCGATGATCAACGAGGCCTGCTATACGCTCTACGAGGGTGTCGGCTCCGTGCAATCCATCGATATGGCCATGAAGCTCGGCGCAAACCACCCGATGGGACCGCTGGAGCTGGCCGATTTCATCGGTCTCGACACCTGCCTTGCAATCATGAACGTGCTGCATGACGGGCTGGCGGATACCAAGTATCGTCCCTGCCCATTGCTCACGAAATACGTCGAGGCCGGATGGCTCGGACGCAAGACCAAACGCGGTTTCTACGACTATCGCGGCGACGCGCCGGTCCCGACACGGTGATCCGATCCGCCGAAGCGGCGGACGCGCGCGCCATCGCCCGCGTCCACGTTCAGGCGTGGCAGGAGACCTATCGCGGCCTTCTGCCCGACGCGCTCATCGACGCGCAAAGCTACGAAAAACGCCTTGTCTTCTGGCAGGGGCTCTCCGAACACCCGGATGCCAAACAGGTCTTCGTTGCCGCGCCCGGTGCGGAAATCGTCGGTTTTGCCTCCGTCGATCTGACCCCGACGCGGGATGCCCGCATCGCGCAGGTGGACTCGCTCTACGTGCTGCAGGCCCATCACGGAAACGGCTATGGCCGGGCGCTGCTCCGGGCCTGTTTCGAGACCATTGAGGCCCAGGGTATTCACCGCGCATGGGTCGAAGTGCTCGACAGCAATGCCCCGGCGCGGCGGTTCTATGAACATATGGGCGCGGAGTTGACCGGAGAAGACGTCGACCCGCGCGGCTTTGTCCACGTGATCTACCAATGGCCCGATCTGCGCCGTACGCCCTGAGACAGCGAAACCTCAGCCGTCCTTCAGGCCGAGCGTCTGCTCCCGCAGCCACGCCACGAACTCGCGCTGCCCACCCGCAAACGACTTGATCTTTTCGGGTGTGATCGGCTTGCCGACCACCGGCTTCTGTGGACGGCGGCAGGCGTGGATTACCTCATGGATCAACAATCCCTGCCGCAGCGTGGCCGAGAGTTTGTTGGCAATCTGATAGGCGCGGCTGTTTTGCCCGGGAAAGAACACCGGCACCACCGTAGCCCCGGAACGCTGTACCATCTTGGCGGTAAACGGGTTCCAGCCCGCCTCGATCGCCGGGCCAAACCATGTCTCCGAATGGGCCACAACCCCGGAGGGGAACAGCACGATCACACCGCCATCCTTCAGATGTCCCATGGCGCGCGCGCGCATCTCAAGGCTCTGTTCGCGGGCATCCGTTTCGTGCGGAAACGGCACCGGGATCATGAATTCCTCGATCTCGCGCACACCGGTCAACAGTGAGCGGGTGAGAATGCGGTAATCGGTGCGCACCCGCCCGATCATTTCGGCCAACACCATCCCGTCAACAAGCCCGTGCGGATGGTTGGCAACCACGATCACCGGCCCTTTGGCCGGGATATTGGCAATCTGCTCCGCCGGGGTCTCAAGGTCGATGCCCATGATATCAAGCGCCTGTGTCCAGAACGCCTGCCCCTCCGCGGGGCCCATGCGTTCGAAGCGGCGCACCATGCGCAGCAGCGGGATCTTGCCGGTTGCCCATTCCATCGCGCGGATCGTGTTCGCTTTCCACGGATTGGTGAACGTGTTGGCGTAGCTGACCTTGCGCTTGTCGTAGGGGGCGGACTCGGGTTGAGGCGTCGTTCCCGTGGTCGGCGCGTCAATGCCCTGGACCATGCCTGTCCCTTGTCCCGTCTTCCTGTCCGGACAGTCCCTGTCCCGGATCCGTGGTCACCCGCCGGCGCCCGGCGCCTAGCACTCTTCCCCGAAGCGATCCGCCACCAGCGCCTCGACCGCATCGGCCAGCGCCTCGGCGTCCGGACCCGAGGTTTGCACCTCAATAGTGGTTCCCTTCGCGGCTGCCAACATCAAAAGGCCCATAATGCTGTCTCCGCTGGCGCTCATGCCGTCACGGCTGACCTCCGCCGAGGCATCGAAACCCTCGACCACCTCGACCAGCTTGGCCGATGCGCGGGCGTGCAGCCCCTTCTCGTTTACGATTTTCAGCGCACGCTGCACGGACTGGGACATGGAATGGCTTTCTACTAACGGTTTGAACAGACGACTCAGGCCGCGCCGGGCCCGATGTTGCGGCTGTCGATATACTTGCGTCCGGCCTCAAGCGCACCCCTTACCGCGTCACCGACCGGCATCTGGCGGGACTTGGCCAGTTTGATCAACATCGGCAGGTTGGCCCCATAGAGGATCCGCCGGTTCGCCGGCTGGCAGGCCATGAGCGACAGGTTCGACGGCGAGCCGCCGAACATATCGGTCACCAGAACCACACCATCGCCCCGGTCAACCTCGTCGGCGGCAATGCAAATCTCGGCTTCCTTCTTGCCGCGATCACAGTCGGCCTCGATGGAAATGGCCGCGATGCCCGGCTGTTTGCCCACCACATGTTCTACCGCCGAGAGATACTCCCGCGCGAGGCCTCCATGGGCGACAATCACGATACCGATCACTGCGGAGCCTTTCCCTCATTGGGCGCCATACGCGCCGCGCCTGTGGCCAAACCCCGGCGCTCCAGTTCGCGGTGTCTAATTGACACCCGCCAGCCTTCTTGTGCAAGTGCAGCAGCGATGTATTCCGTTACGGCAACAGACCGGTGTTGCCCCCCGGTACATCCAAAACCAACCGAGAAATGAGCCTTGCCCTCCTCGACACAACCAGGAAGCACATAGAGGAGCAGATCCAGCACCCGCTCCATCAACCCCTCATAGCGCGGATCGCCCGCCACGTAGTCCGCCACCGGCAGATCAAGCCCGGTGTAGGGTCGCAGGTCGGGCTGCCAATGCGGATTGCGCAGGAACCGGCAGTCAAAAGCCATATCAAGCCCCTGCGGCAGGCCGCGCTTGTAGGAAAACGAGTGCACCGACAGCGCCATGCCCTGCCCGGTGGCCTGTCCGAACCAGCCTTCCATCTCCGCGCGCAGCTCATGCACTGTCAGATCCGTCGTATTGATCAACACGTCGGCGCGGCTGCGCACATCCTCCAGCAGCGCAAGTTCCCGCGCGATGCCTTCGGCGGGCGAGTCATCCGGCGCGAGGGGGTGACGGCGGCGGGTTTCCGAGTAGCGGCGGCTCAAGACGTCCGGCGCACAATCGAGATACAGCAGATCACAGCTCAGCCCCGGCATCGCAGAGAGCGCCCGATGCACCTCGATCAGCCCTTCCGCAGAGAAGTCCCGATTGCGCACATCAATGCCCAAGGCCATCGGTCGCGGCCTGTGATCCGGCCCTTCGATCAGGCGCGGCACAAGGGAAAGCGGAATGTTGTCAATGCTTTCAAAGCCAAAGTCCTCCAGCGCGTTGATCGCGGTGGAGCGCCCGGCGCCCGAGGGGCCAGTGACCAGAACCACGCGATGCATGCCGTTGGACATGGTTTTACTCCTTTCGCCCACCCTTCAGATATTGCATCACAGCGGCCGCAAAATAGGGGGACGCGGAATTGTGAAGCAACGGCACCGAGACGTTCATTAGCATGGATTCGCGAACAGGAGGCAAACGGTGCGTTTCCATCTCGTCAAGGTCGAGTATCGCCGCCAGCGGCGCGCCATCCGCCACCTCCGCATGAAGGATCCCCAAACCGCGCGCCTCGATCAACCCCGCGATGGTGCGTGGCGCGCTGAGCCAGGGGGCGCCGTCTTCTTGCGGGTCGACCTTCACCCTGTCATCAGAGATCAACAGCGCGCCTCGTGACATCAACTCAAGGGCGATCGACGATTTGCCGGAGCCGGTTGCTCCGCGGATCAGCAGACCACGCCCGCAAACCGTCACCGCAGTGGCGTGAAGAACGACGGGCTTTGCGGCGTCGGTCATATCGGTCAGATGGGCAGACCCACGACGAACCGGGCGCCGAGCGGCTCAGAAGTCACATCCGCTTCGGTCGGTCGGATGTTCTCGGCCCAGATCACACCGCCGTGAGCCTCCACAATCTGTTTCGAAATCGCCAGACCCAATCCGGAGTTGTTGCCGAAGTCTTGGCTGGGGCGCGATGTGTAGAATCGTTTGAAGATCTTTTGCAGCGCTTCTTCCGGGATGCCGGGGCCGGTATCCTCGACCACGACCAGAACGCGATTGTCACGACGGCGCGCCCAGACCCGGATCGCATCACCGTCCTCGCAGAACGAAATGGCGTTGGTGATCAGGTTGACGAAGACCTGCGCGAGGCGCGGCTCCAGACCGTTGATCAGGATCGGACGCGGCGGCAGGTCGGTGATGAACTCGACGCCTTTCTTCTCTGCATCCTGCCCGAGAAACTCGGTGATATTGCCCAGCAGATCGAGCAGGTTGAACTCCTGCTCCTCTTCCTTGACCAGCTCGCTGTCGAGCCGGGAGGCATTGGAAATATCGCTCACCAGCCGATCCAGACGCCGCACATCGTGCTCGATCACCTCAAGCAACTTGGTGCGGTGCTCTTCCTTGCGGACCATACGCAAACTGCCCACGGCAGAGCGCATGGAGGCGAGAGGGTTCTTGATCTCATGGGCGACATCGGCGGCGAACTGTTCGTTGCTGTCGATCCGATCGTACAGCGCGCCAACCATGCCGCGCAGCGCACCGGACAGGCGGCCGATCTCGTCCGGACGCGCCGTCAGGTCGGGGATGCGGATACGGCCGGTTGTCTTGCTCCGATGGTTGCGGTCACGGCCAATCTCGGCGGCATCGGCGAGGTCGGAAATCGGGTTGGCGATGGTCGAGGCCAGCACAAGGCTGAGCCCGATGGAGACAAGCGTGGCGATCACGAACATCTGCAGCACCCGCTCGCGCTCGGCGGCGACGGCGGCGTCAATCTCGGCCGCGGTAGAGACAAGCGCGACCGTACCAAACACCGCGCCGCCCAGCCGAATGGGGGAAAAGGCATGAAACAGCGTCTCGCCATGCGGGCCATTGCCCGAAACCACGCGGGTTAGGGTTGGATCGCCGGCTTCGATCATGCGGCGCAGCCGGTCCTCCAGAACCAACTCCGGCTCCGATGAGAAATAGGTGAAAAAGCCCGAAACCGTGCGCCAGATCGTATCGAGAAAATTCGAGATCAGCGTCGGCTCTTCGTCTTTCGGGATCGCGTCGAGGAGCGGCGACAGGGCGCCGGACGCATCGCCAACGAGGAACCCGCCTGCGTCGTAGACCATCAGCTGCACACCCTGGCGCAGATCGAGCCCCGCCACGGTCCGCGCCACGTCAATCCCCGACGAGGTGCCAAGCGCACCGGCAGTTCCATCGCCCAGCTGCGCCTCGAACACATCGGCGATCAGCTCGACCTCCGACTGCAGCGCGTTGGCCTTGTGAACCGCCAGCGTATCGCGCGACGAGTTCAGCCACAGGATGCCCGCGACAAGCACGTTCAGCGCAACAAGGTTGAACGTGATGATTTTCCGCGTCAGTGGCGAGCGGTTAAGCGAAAACAGACTGCGCTGCGCACGGCTGTCGCGCAGCTCTTTTTCCACCGTGCTGTCCGGGGCGACCCAATCGTCGCCCAGCACAACATCGGCGTTGTTCCGGGACGTCTCGTCCCGGTCATCTGTCTCTGAGAACCGCTCGGCCAAAGCCATGGATCACTCTTCGTTGTAGCGGTAGCCGATACCGTAAAGCGTTTCGATCGCGGAAAAATCCGTATCCACGGTCCGCATCTTCTTGCGCAGACGCTTGATGTGGCTGTCGATGGTCCGGTCGTCGACATAGACCTGATCGTCATAGGCCACGTCCATCAGTTGATCGCGTGACTTCACGAAACCCGGCCGCTGTGCAAGCGCCTGCAACAGCAGGAATTCCGTGACCGTCAGGGTCACGTCCTGCCCCTTCCAGCTCACGGCGTGGCGCAACGGATCCATGGTCAGGCTGCCACGGGTCATCAGCTTGGTTTCCTCGGTCTCGCCCACGACGTCACCGGCCACCGCCTCCTGACGGCGCAGCAGCGCGCGGATCCGCTCGACAAGCAGACGCTGGCTGAAGGGCTTCTTGACGTAATCGTCGGCGCCCATGCGCAGACCCAGAACCTCATCGATCTCATCGTCCTTGGACGTCAGGAAGATCACCGGCATCTTGGACTTCTGGCGCACACGCTGCAGCAGATCCATGCCGTCCATGCGCGGCATCTTGATGTCGAAGACGGCCATATCGGGCATCTTCTTGTTAAAGGCATCCAGCGCGGCCTGTCCGTCGTTGAATGTCTCGACTTCGAAACCCTCGGCTTCAAGGGTCATCGACACCGATGTCAGGATATTCCTGTCATCGTCCACAAGGGCGATTTTCGACATTGATTATTCCTTATACTGCTCTGTTTGCCTGATTTTTTTCTTCAGTATGCGAGAAATTTCCCATTCCAACAATCCCAAACTGCGAATCAGACCACGTCGTCCCCATCATTGGAGGTGGATTTCCCAAAGGAATGGCTAAAAAGCCTCACCTTGATTCGCAGCATTCTATGCATTGTCCGGATGGGTGCGCTAACGGCGATACAGATCGTCGCAGTCCGCGCTAACACGCTCGGCAGGCAATCGCCGTGGTGGCGCTAAACCACGAATGGTTGCGCTAACTGAGTGAATGCGTCCTGTTCACGGCGGAAAGCGTCATGTTAAAGGAAAGTTCTCAGGCGTCCCGCCGGACGCAAGATACTTACCTCATAGGCGCTGCGACAGGAGCTAGGCAGATGACATTTGGACGGGTCAACCCGCAATTCCGGCTTGAAGATCAAGGGATCGAAGGTCTGGGCAATGTCTATTACAACCTCATGGAGCCTGCGCTGATCGAAGCGGCTCTGAAAAAAGGCGAGGGCACGCTTGGCAAGGGAGGCTCTTTCCTTGTCTCCACCGGCCAATTCACCGGCCGCTCGCCCAAGGACAAGTTCATCGTGCGCACCCCCCTGGTCGAAGACTCGATCTGGTGGGAGAACAACGCTCCGATGGAACCCGCCGGATTTGACGCGCTCGAAGCAGACATGATCGAACACATGAAGGGCCGCGACTATTACGTCCAGGACCTTACCGGCGGCGCCGATCCGGCCAATGCAATCGACGTGCGCATGGTCACCGAACTGGCGTGGCACGGTCTCTTCTGTCGCCACATGCTGCGCCGTCCGGACCGCGAGGACCTCGACACCTTCGAAGCGGACTGGACCGTGATCAACTGCCCCAGCTTCAAGGCCGACCCCAAGAAGCACGGCTGCCGCACCGAAACGGTTGTGGCGATGAACTTCGATAAAAAACGCATCCTGATCGCCAACACCGAATACGCGGGCGAGAACAAGAAATCGATCTTCACCCTGCTGAACTACATCCTGCCCGGCAAGGGCATCATGGCGATGCACTGCTCGGCAAACCACGCCGTCGGCAACCCGGTCGACACCGCGATCTTCTTCGGCCTGTCCGGCACCGGCAAGACCACGCTGTCGGCCGATCCGGAGCGCGTGCTGATCGGCGATGACGAACACGGCTGGTCCGACCGCGGCACCTTCAACTTCGAAGGCGGCTGCTATGCCAAGACCATCTCCCTCTCCCCCGAGGCAGAGCCGGAGATCTACGCCACGACCGAGAAATTCGGCACGGTGATCGAGAACATGGTCTTCGATCCGGAGACCTTCGATCTCGATTTCGAAGACGACAGTCTGACCGCCAACATGCGCTGCGCCTACCCGCTGAACTATATCTCCAATGCGTCGAAAACCGCGCTTGGCGGGCATCCGAAGAACATCATCATGCTGACCTGCGATGCCTTTGGCGTGCTGCCTCCGATCGCGCGTCTGACACCGGCGCAGGCGATGTATCACTTCCTCTCCGGCTTCACCTCCAAGGTCGCCGGCACCGAGCGCGGCGTGACCGAGCCGGAGCCGACCTTCTCGACCTGCTTCGGCGCGCCCTTCATGCCGCGTCGCCCCGAGGAGTACGGCAACCTGCTGCGCGACAAGATCGCCAAGCACGGCGCGACCTGCTGGCTTGTCAACACCGGTTGGACCGGCGGGGCCTATGGCTCCGGCTCGCGTATGCCGATCAAGGCAACCCGCGCCCTGCTGCACGCCGCCCTTGATGGCAAACTGGCCAATGCCGATTTCCGCAAGGACCCGAACTTCGGCTTCGAAGTCCCGGTTCATGTCGAAGGCGTGCCGGAACTGCTCCTTGACCCGCGCAAGACATGGGACGACAAGGCCGCCTACGACGCGCAGGCGCACAAGCTCGTGCAGATGTTCGCGGACAACTTCGAACAATACGTCCCGTTCATCGACGACGACGTGAAAGCCGCCGCAATCAGCTGAGCGGCCCCAAACGGCCCCGGAAAAGGCCCCCGCTTCGGGGGCCTTTTGCTGAAAACGGTACAGGTTCAAGCTGGAAGTCGACTTGTTGCGCAATGACCGCTGCGAGCCCGGAGCACCTTCACCCGGCCACACTTTGGCTGCGTGTGCATCGGCTGGTGTCAGCTCTCTTGAAGGGCGCCCCCTTGCGCGCGGATCCGCTGCCTACGCAACGATCGAGTACAAAGCGATACCCCCAACCAGGATCAGGCTGATTGCCCATACGACATCCAGGTTGAGCCAGCTTCGGGACAGTGCCTTGAGGCCGAACCAGCGGTAGACCGAATAAGCGAAGGCCGCACCCGTCGTGAACATGGCCGTCGTATGTGCGAACGCCACCAGAACGGCCGTGCCGAGGCTGCCCGACATCAGCCCCGCAGCGGCGGCGTGGCCCGCATCCGTCGTGATCGTCTCACAAATCCCGAGGTAAATCGGCACCAGCATCAGCCCGGCCCCGTGCGCCATGGCGGCCAGGAAGGACCAAAGCGCCAGCCGCGACGGTGGCACGCGGGCAAGAAATCGCGGGTGGCGGCGGTTGATCAGCAGGTAGACCCCCAGTGTGATCACCAGAGTGGCCGCTCCGATCTGGATCTCGCGCTGCCATTCCGCCAGAAAAAGCAATGCGCCGAACGGAAACAGGATCGCGGCCATCGCCAGCAGATGCCCGAGCGCCAGCGCACCCAGCGCCCGCCACAGACTGCGACTTTTGCGGTCCATCAGCGCCGCCGATACGGCCAGCGGCCAGCCCATTCCGGGGTTCGCGCCATGGTACAGCCCCGAGACGACAACGGCCCCCCAAAGGGCCGTTGCTGTGTTTGGTGCGTCCATTGATCAGGCGGACGGGTAGCAGAAGCTGTCGGTCGAGCAGTCCCCGCCTTCCAGGCGGATCTGGTGGCTGCGATAGCCCTTCGGGAAATCGACGTAGAAATCCTCTGCCAGCGTCAAACCGCCATTCTCACTCACATGCGCCATGACCATCTGCCCGCCTTCGTCATCAGGGTAGAACTGATCATCCCACGTCGAATACAGCGAGTTGGTCCAGTAGACGCGCTTGCCGTCGCGGCTGATCTCGACCATCTGCGGCCCATAGGCAAAGGGCTGACCGTTGGGATGTTTCGCCCCGCGTGCGATGCCGCCCAGTTCGACCTTGCCCGCCAATCTGGGGTTGAACGGGTCCGACACATCATACTGGTGCATTTCGCCCAAGCCCCAGCAGGCAACGTAGAGGTATTTGTCATCCAGGCTGAGGTCGATATCCGTCACCAGCGGCGGCACCGCGCCAAAGCCCTGCAACAGCGGCGGCAGGTTTGCCGGGTCTTCGGGGCGGGGGTCGATGGTCAGGGTCTTCTTGGCCTCGAAGGTGCCGTCGTCGTTCTGCCACCAGGTAAAGATCGCACCTTGCAGGTTGGTGGTGTCCACCACGACACCGCAGAACCCATAGTCCTTGGACGGGTCATGCGCCGGGCGGATTTCCAGCGCCATCTGGTGGTTTTCCCCCAGATCGATGGTCTGCACGTTCTTGCGCTCGCGCAGCTTCCAGAAGTGGATCGCGTGGCCGTATTTGTTGGACAGAAGGTCCTCGGCGACGATCCCGTTTTCGTACTGTGGCGGCAGGCCCCATTCCGAACTGACCATGTAATCGCGCGGCAGGTTCCACCAGAAATCGTAGTGCTTGTCCTGCTTGCCCCGGTCCATTTCATAGCGGCCAAGGATCTCGAAGGTTTCGCAATCCATGATGAAGATGCCTGGAGGGCCGTCGGTCCCGTCCTCGCCGCCGCCGCCCAGTGTGCTGACATAGATGCCTTCGGGGCCGCAATGGATGGTATGGGGGCGGGAGTAACCGGTCTTGGCAAAGACTTCTTCGGGTTCGATGATCTTGTGGATCTTCGCTTCAAGCGGCTCTTTCACGTCGATGATATAGATGCGCGACGACCGGATGCCCGGGATGATCAGATAGCGCCGTTCCAGAAAGGCATGGCCCGACAGCGGCGACAGGGACGAGGAACAAGCGTTCCAGCCGAAGTGGTGGAACTCGTCGCCCTTGTTCGGCATGATCAGCTGGTGGACGATCTCGCCGTAGGTGTCCGATTTCGGGTCCACATCGACAACCGCAAGGCCATCGGGCTGGGAGCCATCCGGCGACAGCATCAGCGTGAAGGCCAGCGTCTCGGCCGGCGCCTCCATCGCCAGTTTCGGGGTTGCGTGGAATGTCGGGTCCGGTCTCAGGTTCATGGTCTCTCCTCCCTATGAATCGTCGTTCGAATATCTCGCCTTTTTCCGTGGCCTCTCAAATCAGAGGGCCACTCTGCCATGGATTGCAGAGTCGCCCAAAAGGTTTCGTCGAGAGGGCATTGCCCCCCGGCAAGTTCATGCCTTTTCCAGTGTCCGCGCCTGGTCGCGCAGGGTGAACTTCTGGATTTTGCCAGTCGACGTGCGCGGGACCGGGCCAAAGATGAAGCGCCCCGGCACCTTGTAATGCGCAAGGTTGTCGCGGCACCACGCCTTCAGGCTGGCGGCATCGGCCTGCTGCCCTTCGGCCAGTTCGACAAAGGCGCAGGGGGTTTCGCCCCATTTGTCATGCGGTTGTGCGACCACGGCAACGACGGCAACGGCGGGATGCCGATACAGCACCTCTTCGACCTCTATCGACGAGATGTTCTCGCCGCCCGAGATGATCACGTCCTTGGACCGATCCTTGAGTTGGATGTAACCATCGGGATGAATCACCCCCAAGTCACCCGAATGGAACCAGCCGCCTTTGAACGCCTCTTCGGTCGCCTTCGGGTTGCGGAAATAGCCCTTCATCACGACGTTGCCGCAGAACATGACCTCACCCATGGTTTGACCGTCGCGGGGCACGGGCAACATGGTTTCGGGGTCGAGCACGTCCAGCCCTTCGAGCGGCAGATAGCGCACGCCCTGACGCGCCTTCAACCTTGCTTGCGCGGCGGGCGGCAGGGCAGACCAATCCGCGTGCCAATCATTGACCACGGCCGGGCCGTAGGTTTCGGTCAGGCCGTACAGATGGGTGACGTCGAACCCGGCCTCTTTCATGTCAGCCAGCAGCTTTTCCGGCGGCGGGGCGGCGGCGGTGAAGAACTGGACCGGCTGGTCCAGCGGGCGTTTCACCGCGTCTGGGGCCGAGATCATCAGCGACATGACGATGGGCGCGCCACACAGATGCGTGACGCCCTCATCGGCCAGCGCCGCCCAGATCGGTTCGGCCCGGACTTGGCGCAGGCAGACATGGGTGCCGATGATCGCCGACAGGGTCCACGGGAAACACCAGCCGTTGCAGTGGAACATCGGCAGGGTCCACAGGTAGACCGCGTGTTTCGCCATGCTGGCCGTCAGCGCGTTGCCCTGCGCCAGCAGATAGGCGCCCCGGTGATGGGTCACGACGCCCTTGGGATCGCCCGTGGTGCCGGAGGTATAACTGATCGCGATGGCGTCCCATTCGTCCTGCGGCCTCAGCCACGCGAAATCCGGGTCGCCGGAGGCAAGGAAGTCCTCGTAGTCCGGGGCCTCGTGCGCCATGCGCGGCCCGTCGAATTCCGGGTCGTCATAGACGATGACCTTGGGCCTGGCCGCGCACAGCCTCAGCGCCTCGTGCAAAAGCGGCAGGAACTCGATATCAACGAAGACCAGTTTCGACAGGGCATGGTCCAGTTGGAACGCGATGATCGCCGCATCCAGCCGCGTGTTGATCGCGTGCAGCACCGCGCCGCACATCGGCACTCCGTAATGACATTCCAGCATCGCGGGCGTGTTGGCGAGCAGCGCAGAAACGGTCTCTCCCCTTCCAATCCCTTGCGCCACCAAGGCCGAGGCCAGTTGTCGGGAGCGGCTGTAGAACGCGGCATAGCTGCGCCGCACTGCGCCATGGACGATGGCAGTGTGATCGGGAAAGACCAACGCGGCCCGTTCCAGAAAGCCGATCGGGGTCAGCGGCTGGTAATTCGCCGGGTTGCGGTCAAGGCCGGTGTTATACGGATTGTCCATCAGGCGTCCTGCCATTCGGGCGCGCGCTTTTCGATGAAGGCACCGATGCCTTCTTGGGCGTCGCGGGCCAGCATGTTGTCGACCATCACGCGTGTGGCATGGTCATAGGCCTCGGCCAGCGGCATCTGCGTCTGCGCGTAAAACGCCCGCTTGCCGGTGGCCAAGGTCATCGCGGATTTCGCGGCGATCTTGCGCGCGACCGCCATGACCTCATCGCTCAAGGCCTCGGGCGTGACGCAGCGATTGACCAGCCCGATCTCTGCGGCGCGCGCGGCGGGGGTCATGTCGCCGGTCAGCAGCATTTCCATCGCGTGCTTGTGGGCAACGTTGCGCGACAGAGCCACCATTGGCGTCGAGCAGAACAGACCGATATGAACGCCCGGTGTGCTGAACTGAGCGCTGTCCGCCGCAATCGCCAGATAGCAGCTGGCGACCAATTGGCACCCGGCGGCGGTGGCGATGCCGGTGACTTCGGCGATCACCGGCTTGGGGCAATTGACAATGCCTTGCATGACACCGGAACACTGGGTCAGGACACGGGTGAAATAGGCCCGGCCACGGTCATCCCCCGCACGCCCGGCGGTCATTTCCTTGAGGTCGTGCCCGGCACAAAAGGCCGGGCCATTGGCGGCCAGCACGATCACCCGCACCAGCGGATCGCGTCCAGCCTCGACAAACGCCGTGCCCAGCGCGGTCAGCATCGCCTCGGACAGGGCGTTGCGCCTGCCAGGATCGTTCAGGGTCAGGCGCAGGATGCCGTCGGTGTCCAGTTCGCGCAGGAGGATATCGGTCATGCCAACCTCAGAAGATGTTGATTTCGACGCTGTCCGCCAAAGTGTTGGCGATGAAGCAATAGCGATGCGCGCGGTCCTGCATCTGGGCCAGTGCCACGTCCGTGACGGCAAAGCCGGGGTCGAAGCGCACCACCGGATGCAGGTCGATGCGCGTGACCGACATTTGCCCACGCGGGTTCTTGCCCAAGTGCGCGACGGCGTGGTCGGAATAGCCCGCCACAGGCCAGCCCGCCTTCGCCGCAAGCGCAAGGAAGGTCATCATGTGGCAGCTCGACAGGGCAGAGGCCAATGCCTGCTCGGGGTTGGTATGGCCCGGATCACCGCCCCAGTCGGGGGCGGCGTCCACGTCGATGTCAAAGCGGTTGCCGTAAGACACCCGATGCGCGGCGGAATATTGTCCCGGCATCAGGTCAGAACCGCCCCGATGCCAGTGCAGGTCGATGGCCAGCGACATCAGGCAGCCGCCAGCGATTTCTTCGGATCGAAGAAGGGACGGTCCACCACGGTCGCCGTGGTCGGGCCGGTCGGCAGAACGACTTCAAGCTGCATGCCGATATGTGCGTGCTCGACCGAGACCATCGCCAGCGCGATGTTTCGCTCCAGCCGGGGCGAGTAGACAGCAGACGTCACCTGACCGATCTGCGTGCCATCGCGGTTGATCGGCCAGAAAGTCGTATTCGGCCCACGCAGCGGATCGGAGTCGATGATCAGACCAACCTGCTTGCGCGTGATGCCCTCGTCGCGGATGCGCTTCAGCGCCGCCTTGCCGATGAACTCAACCTCCATGTCGAGGTTGCACAGACGGTCGAGACCCAGCTCGAACGGGTTGGTGTTGATGTCCGCATCGGCGTGATAGGACAGCATGCCGCCCTCGATCCGGCGGATCGACGAGGTGTGGCCGGGCTTCAGGCCGAATTCCATGCCCGCCGCCATGATGCGTTCCCACAGCGCGTCGCCCTGCGACCCGTCGCGCAGATACAGCTCGTAGCCCAGTTCCGACGACCAGCCGGTGCGCGAGACGATCAGCGGGATACCGTCCAGATCGAGTTCGCGCAGCCAGTAGTATTTCAGATCCATGATCTCTTCGCCGAAAAGCGCGGTCATGATCTCGCCCGATTTCGGACCCTGCAATTGCAGCGGCGACACGTCGGGTTCGCAGATATGGACGTCGAGACCCGAATGCACCGCCACCCCTTGCGCCCAAAGCAAGATGTCGCTGTCGGCCAGAGAGATCCAGAAGTGGTTTTCCGCCAGCCGCAGCAGGATCGGATCGTTCAGGATGCCGCCTTGGGCGTTGGTGATCAGGATGTATTTGCACTGACCCACGGCCATCTTGGACAGATCGCGCGGCGTCAGCATCTGAACGAAGTGCGCCGCATCCGGCCCGGTGATCTCCACCTGCCGTTCCACGGCCACGTCACACAGGATCGCGTCGTTCACGAGGTTCCAGAAGTTCTGTTCGGGATCGCCGAAGTCGCGCGGAATATACATGTGATTGTAAACGGAAAAACCTTTTGCTCCCCACCGAACGGTGGCGTCGAAATAGGGGGATTTCCGGATCTGCGTGCCAAAACCAAACTCGTCTGCGTGCATGTCGCTGTGCCCTTGCTGGAACCCGGACTGGCGGCCCGGGACACGGTGAATGATGCGCTTATTTAGTCGGCAAATCTCGAAGAGTGTGGTCTGAAAAACGGGCAGATCGTGGACTGTTCAGGCTGAATTTCTGGCAGGTTTCAGAACGTTCGGTCTTGCGGCACTTTGCCTACGAGGTTGGCGACGTTCGGGCGGGTGGCCTTGATCACCCGTGTCGCGAAATAGGTCATGTATCTTTCGACCGGCAGGTCGGCCTCCAACATGTCCTGCATCAGGTCCTGGAAGGCCGCCACGGTCCGAGAGACCACTTTCATGACGTAGTCCATTCCCCCCCCGGTCGCCACGCACTCCGTAATGGCGTCATGTTGCATCACCCAAGCCTCGAACCGTTCGAAGTCCCTCTTGCGGTGGCTGTTCAGTGATACTGTGACAATGACCTGGGTAAAGTCACACAACCGGTCCAGCGCAATATCCGCATGGTAGCCGCGAATGTATCCCTCGGCCTTGAGCCGATCCAGTCGGGACCAGCACGGCGTGGCAGAGATATTCACTATCTCGGAAAGCCGGGTCTTGCTCAGCTGGCCGTGGCTTTGCACCGCAGCGAGAATACGGATGTCGGTAGCATCGAGACCGAGTTTCTTCACCTGCCTGAACTTTCGTTGTTCAAAATCAATGGGAACGCCGAGCTGCGAAGGCATCGACCCTTTTCCTGTGTAGCGTGTCTCGTCGGCAATGCCATTCGGTTTACGACAAACACAGATCGCAGAGCGGCATGCCGAACACCCGCGGCCCATCGCAAATCTACATGTATTCCCGACTTCCTGCTTTCAGCACACAGGCGACACGGGACGTTTCATGTCACGCTCGCAGCGAACGGCAGGAAAGTCCCGATTGTGTTGAATAAGTCGATGTCCAGACGCGGAGAGGTAGTTCGGCAGACCATCGCCCCGCCACGGAGGCTCTGTCCAAACGCGCTTTTTCAGAGTTCGCTCTTCGAGATTTATGTTCCAAAATTTTGAGGTGAATTTCGGCCCGCAGAGTTTTTCAGTTAAACCTCCCGACAGCAGGCATCCATGGCAATCAGCCTCGAGGAAGTCTTCGGAAACCGGCTGGGTTTCATCGCTCTGTCCAGAACGGCCCTGCGCTCCGCATTGTACTGCGTGCTGTCAAGGGCAGGCTGGCATCGAGGCCCCGGTTTCTATCCGGCACTGGAAATTTGCGAAATTTCCGGACCGAAGTCTTTGAAAGACTTCGGCGCGCCCTTGCCGAAAGTCCGAATGTCACTCCTCTCTATCCGCCCGGCATGATACCCAAAGCCATGATCCGTCTTGCCACCGCCCTGCTCCTCCTCGCCTCCCCCGCCGCCGCCATTGAGCTGGTCGAATTCGGCGTGATCTGCGAGATCACAACCGATGGCCAGCGCCAGGCCCCGCTCACCGAAAGCGGCGTGATCAACAGCATCGACCAATCCCGCGCCTTCGATGTCACCACCACCGGCGTCCCCGCACATCTCGGCCTGAGCTTCGGCCTGCGCATCCTGCTGCCCGAGGGCGAGACGAGCCACGGTACGCGCATGAGCGTCACGCACCCGCCGCTCGGCAAACGCGGCGTGACCACCCAAAGCTGGAGCGCCCCGCTGACGCCGGGCGCGCCCGCGCTCAATCTCTTCACCTTCGAAAAGCCGTACGAGATGGTGCAGGGCACATGGACCTTCGCGGTGATCGACGATCGGGGCAAGCGTCTGGAGCTGAGCTTTGAAGTGCTGCCGCCCGGCTCGGTGCCACAGGTGCAAACCGCCTGTTTCGATCCCGCCCCGATGTCCTGAGGCGCGACAGGCCGTAGGGCGGGGTTTTACCCCGCAGCCCGCAGCCCAAGGATCTCGCGGGCCTGCTGCCAGCTCGCCACCGGACGTTCGTACTTCTCGCAAAGCTCCACCGCCCGCGCGACCAGCGCCGCATTCGACGGGGCCAGCGTGGTCTTGTCCCAGCGCACATTATCCTCCAGCCCGGTGCGGGTGTGCCCGCCGGCGGCGATGGACCACTCGTTAACCTCGACCTGATGCCGCCCGATGCCCGCCGCGCACCACTCCGCCTCCGGAGCAAGCCGCTGCACCGTCTTGATGTAGTAGTCAAACACCTCACGGTCACAGGGCATGGCGTTCTTCACACCCATGACAAACTGCACATACAGCTTGCCGGGGATGCGCCCGTCCCTGTTCATCTCGGCGGCCTTGAAGATATGGCTCAGGTCAAACGCCTCGATCTCCGGCTTCACCTCATAGGTGCGCATTTCGCTGGCCAGCCAATCGACCAGATCCGGCGGGTTCTCGTAAACCCGCGTCGGAAAGTTGTTCGACCCCACCGACAACGACGCCATGTCGGGCGCCAGGGACAGCATCCCGCCCCGCGCCTGCCCCGCGCCGGACCGCCCGCCAGTGGAGAGCTGGATAATCATGCCGGGGCAGTGTTTCTTCAGCCCTTCGACCAAGCGCGCGAACCGCTCCGGATCCGACGTCGGGTTCTCGTTTTCGTCGCGGACATGGGCGTGGCAGATGCTCGCCCCGGCCTCGAAGGCCGCCTGTGTGCTCTCTACCTGCTCCTCGATGGTGACGGGCACCGCCGGATTATCCGCCTTGCGCGGGACGGACCCTGTGATGGCGACGCAGATGATGCAGGGTTTTGACATGGGGGAGGCTCCTTCGGTGTTCGCGCGGACTTTGGCGCTACGGGAGGTCAGGTTCAAGAGGGCAGACCCCGCGCCGGAGACCCCACCCGCGCAATTTTGAGTATTTGAAAAGAGAAGAAACAGGGACGGCGCGCGGCCGCCCCCGCGTGGGCCCGGGGATCAGAGGTCGAAGAACACCGTCTCGTCCTCGCCTTGCAGGCGGATGTCGAAACGGTAGACCGGCTGACCGTCCCGCTCCCTGCGCGTCGCGATCAAGGTGGCGCGGCGCTTTTCCCATTCGATGGACGTGATGACCGGGTCCTTCGCGTTCGCCTCGGCCTCATCCTCGAAGTAGAGCCGGGTGTTCAGGCCGACATTGATGCCGCGCGCCACGATCCACAGGTTGATGTGCGGGGCCTGCATGGTGCCGTTGCGGCCCGGCACGCAACCCGGCTTGATGGTGTCGAACGCCCATTCGCCGGTCTCGAAGTCGGTGATCACCCGGCCGAAACCGCGAAAGCCGTCTTCGACCTCGCCGCTGCTTTCCGGGTGCGCATAGACGCCCGCCGCATTGGCCTGCCACGCCTCCAGCAGCACGTCCTTCACCGGGCTCCCGGTGCCGTCGATGACGAGACCCTCCACGCGGATGCGATCGCCCCCGGCATTCGGTCCGGCGATGTCCTTGCCCAGTTCCTGCTCATAGATATCAAAACCTGCCGCCCCTGGCGCCAGGCCGATGTGGACATAGGGTCCGGCGGTCTGGGACGGTGTTTCCTTGAGGTAGTTCAGAGATTGCACCATGGATCAATTCCCCTCCAGACGGTTTTCGAACAGCGTCGAGCGGCGTCCTCGCAGCACGATATCGAACTTGTAGGCGATGGTATCGAGCGGGATCGTGGCATTCAGATCGAGCGCCGCGACAAGGCTGTCGACCGCCTCCTGCGAGGGGATCGTCTTCACGATGGGGCATTTGGCGATCAGCGGGTCGCCCTCGAAATAGCACTGGGTGATCAGCCGCTGCGCGAAGGCATGGCCAAAGATCGACAAATGGATATGGGCCGGGCGCCAGTTGTTCACCCAGTTCTTCCAAGGATAGGCCCCGGGCTTGACCGTGCGGAAGAAGTAGTAGCCGTTCTCGTCGGTGATCGTCCGCCCGCAGCCGCCGAAATTCGGATCGACCGGCGCCAGGTAGGTGTCCTTCTTGTGGCGGTAGCGCCCGCCCGCGTTGGCCTGCCACGCCTCGACCAGCGTGTGCGGCACCGGACGAGCGTTCTCGTCCAGAACCCGGCCGTGCAGGATGATCCGCTCGCCGATCGCGCTCTCGCCCGGCTTGGCATAGTTGGTGAGCATATCCTTGTCGCGCGGGTCGATATCGCCATGGCCAAAACGCGGACCGGTGATCTCGGAGACGGTATTTTCAAGGCTGATCAGCGAGTAACGCGGCGAGCGCGCCACGGAGGTCTTGTAATCATGCGTGTACGCGGGCGGATGCCACTCGCGGTCTCGTTGGTAATATTCTGCGGGTGTCGACATGTCGTCTCTCCTCCTCGGGTCCGGACCTGTGCGCGTTTCCGGTGTCTGTCTCTGGCTCACGCGTCGAGCTCGGCCCAGGTTTGCTTGGCCAGCTTGATCGCATGATTGGCTTTCGGCACGCCGGCGTAAACCGCAACGTGCTGAAAGGCCTCCATGATGTCCTCCCGGCTCGTCCCCGTGCGGGTGGCGGCACGAACATGCATCGGGATCTCCTCGAAATTGCCGCAGGCCGCCAGCAGCGCCAGCGTCAGCATGGATCGCTCGCGCCGCGAAATGCGGTCGTTGGCCCAAAGGTTGCCCCAGGCGGTCTCGGTGATCATCTCCTGGAACGGGCCATCCAGCGGCGTCTTGGCCGCCTCGGCCCGATCCACATGCGCATCGCCCAGAACCTCGCGGCGGACGGTCATGCCAGTGTCATAACGGGTGGTCATGGTCTTTCCTCCTTCGCGCGCTCAGTACGGCAGCCCGACGTAATTCTCCGCCATCGCGACCTGCGCGGCGTGGTTGCTGCGCAGAAAGTCGATCTCCGCCCTCTGCATCTTCAGATCGAATTCCGACTGATCCGGGAACCGGTGCAGCAGCGAGGTCATCCACCAGCTGAACCGCTCCGCCTTCCACACCCGCGCCAGCGCCTTCTCCGAATAGCGGTCCAGCCCCTCGCTGTCGCCATCAAGATAATGCTGCACCATACCGTGATAGAGGTAATGAATGTCGCTCGCCGCCGTGTTCAGCCCCTTGGCCCCGGTCGGCGGCACGATATGCGCCGCGTCGCCGCACAGGAACAGCCGCCCCCAGCGCATCGGCTCCGTCACGAAGGAGCGCAGCGGCGCAATACTCTTCTCGATGGAGGGACCGGTGATCAGGTTTTCCGCCGCCTCCGTCGGTATCCGCCGTCTCAGCTCTTCCCAGAACGCCGCATCGGTCCAGTCGGACGGGCTTTCCGAGAGTGAACACTGGATATAGTACCGGCTGAGGTTCTCATTCCGCATCGAACACAGCGCAAAGCCGCGCCGCGAACTGGCATAGATCAGCTCCTCATGCACCGGCGGCGTCTCCGACAGGATGCCGAGCCAACCGAACGGATAGATCTTTTCGTACTCGCGGCGCACCGTCAGTGGCATTGCCTGGCGGCTGACCCCATGAAAGCCGTCACAGCCCGCCACGAAATCACAGTCAATCCGCTGCTCCGTACCATCCGCCGAATAGGTCACGAAGGGCGCGTCACTGTCCGCGCCATGGATCTGCACACCCTCGACGTTGAACACGATCTTGCCGTCCATCGCCTCGCGCGCTTCGTACAGATCACGGGTCACCTCGGTCTGGCCGTAAACCGCCACGGTCTTGCCGATCAACGCCTTGAAATTGATGCCGAACTGTTCGTCCTCAAAGGAAATCACCGTCCCGTCGTGGACATAGCTTTCCTTGTCCAACCGATCGCTGACGCCCGCTTCGCGCATCAACGCCATCATGCCCGTCTCAAGAATGCCCGCACGAATGCGGCCCAGGACATAGGCCTTGGTCTTGCGTTCGAGCACAACGGTGTCGATGCCCCTGCGATGCAAAAGCTGGCTGAGCAACAGCCCCGACGGCCCGCCGCCAATGATGCAAACCTGCGTTCTCATCTGATCCCCTCCCAAGTCTTTCCCGGAGTAGACACTGAACCATTGGCCCATGTAAAATGACATTATCACCGATTTGATTAACCATACGGATAACTGAATGCTCGACCGCCGGATCAAGCTGCGCCATATCGAGGCCTTCGCGGCCATTGCCCACCATGGCCAGCTGAAGGCCGCCTGCGATGCGCTGAACCTGTCGCAACCGGCGCTGTCCAAGACCCTGAAGGAACTCGAAGACGTCCTCGGCGCGCGGCTGATGGAGCGCGGGCGGGCGGGCACCGCGCTGACCCCGGAAGGCGAGGTCTTTCTGGAATTCGCCACGCAGGGCCTCGCCGCCCTGCGCCGCGGGGTCGACGGGGTGAGCGCGATCCGCGCCGGCGCGGGCGACCGGCTCAAGGTCGGCACGCTGCCCTCTGTCGCCGCCCGGCTCATGCCCCGCGCCGTGGCGCTGTTTCTGCGCATGGCCCCCGACACGCGGCTGGTGCTGCGCGACGGCGCGCATGGCGCGCTCACCGCCGATCTGCGCAGCGGCGCGCTCGACATGGTTATCGGCCGCATGGGCACGCCGGAAATGATGCAGGGGCTGTCCTTCACCCAACTCTACCAGGAGCGCGTGGTCTGCTGCTGCGATCCGACCCACCCGCTGCTGCAAGGCGCGCCCCCCGCGCCCGAGGCCCTCGCGGGCTGGCCGATCCTCTACCCGCCCGAAGGCGCGGCGATCCGCCCCCTGCTGGACCGCTGGCGGCTGGCCCTCGGCGTGCCGGACTTTCCCCGCAGCATCGCCTGCGTCTCCGGCGCGTTCGGGCGCAACTTCGTTCCCGGATCCGATGCGCTGTGGTTCATCTCCGAAGGGGTGGTGGCGCGGGACGTGACCGAGGGGCGCCTCGCCCTCCTGCCGCTTGATCTGAGCTTGACGAGCGGACCGGTTGGCCTGATGACACGCCCGGAAACCGCCCCCTCGCGCGCGCAGACCCTCTTTGCCCGGTCGCTGGCGCAGGCAATTGACACAATGCCCACATCCTGATGCCGCCGCCGCTCCATCCACAAGTAATTGGGGTTATCCCCAAAATATGACTTTACACATGACTCATTGCCCTTCACCATATTTGGTAAGGGTGCTGGACATGGCCCCAGCCCCTTGATCAGGCAGCTAGTGCTAGGGGCGAATTCGCCGCACGCACGCAATCAAAGAGGTGGCGGTTATGGCCCTGTCCGAGCATTACCTGAACGATGACATTCACCCGATCGACATCGTCGAGCACATCGCATCTCACAATGACTGGGATTTCGACCGCATCGCGGACGATCAGATCGCCATGGCGGTCGAGGGCCAGTGGCGCACCTATTCGATCACCCTTGCCTGGTCGCATTACGATGAAACGCTGCGCCTGATCTGCACCTTCGAATTCGAGCCGCCCGAGGATCGCCTTGCGACACTTTACGAAGGGCTGAACGCGGTGAATGATCAATGCTGGGCCGGGGCGTTCAGCTTCTGGGCCGAACAGCAGCTGATGGTCTACAAATACGGGCTTGTCCTGTCCGGCGGCCAGATCGCCAGCCCCGAGCAGATCGACACGCTGATCTCTGCCGCGGTGCTCTCGGCCGAACGCTATTACCCGGCGTTCCAGTTGATGAGCTGGACCGACCGCAGCGCGGCGGATTCCCTGCAGGTTGCCATCGCGGAAGCCTACGGGCGCGCCTGATCCGAACCGGTCAGGGGGCGCTGCCCCCTCGGCTCTGCGAGCCTCACCCCCGGAGTATTTGGAAAGAGAAGAAGCACAAAGAGCGCCTGCGGCTTGCGGCGCTCTTTGTGTCTGCGTAGCCTGCGCGCAAACTGGAAAGGGTGTTCGATATGCAAACAGGTGCTGTCGCAGACAAAGGTCTGGTGCTGCTGGGATGTGGCAAGATGGGGTCGGCGATGCTTGCCGGATGGCTTGCGCGGGGATTGCCTGCAACCTCGGTCTGGGTGCTCGACCCGCATCCCAGCGATTGGGTGATAACGCAGGGCGTGCATGTGAACGCGGGCGTGCCGGACGCGCCGGCGGTTGTGCTGCTGGCCGTGAAACCGCAGATGATGGGCGACGCGCTGCCTACACTGGCAGCCCTTGGCAATGGCGAGACGCTGTTTGTCTCTGTCGCCGCCGGAACCACGCTGGCCACGCTCGAAGCGGCGCTTGGCGCGCAAACGCCGATTGTCCGCGCCATGCCCAATACCCCCGCCGCCGTGGGCCAGGGGATCACCGCGATTGTCGGCAACCCGCACACCTCGGCGGCGCAGCTCGACCTGACCGAGCATCTGCTGACCGCCATCGGCGCGGTCGTCCGCCTTGAAGGCGAGCAGCAGATGGACGCGGTGACCGGCCTCAGCGGCTCCGGTCCGGCCTATGTCTTTCACATGATCGAATGTATGGCCAAGGCCGGCGAGGCGCAGGGTCTCGCGCCCGCGCTTGCCATGCAACTGGCCAAGGCCACCGTCGCCGGCGCCGGTGCGCTGGCCATGCAGGCGGAGGAAACGCCAAGCCAGCTTCGCGTCAATGTGACCTCGCCGAATGGCACCACGCAGGCCGGGCTGGAGGTGCTGATGCATGAGGACAGCGGCCTGCCGCCCCTGCTCCGCAAGACCGTCGCTGCCGCGGCGCACCGGTCGCGGGAGCTGGCCAATGGCTGAGATCAGCTTTGATGATTTCCTGAAGGTCGACATCCGCGTCGGCACCGTGACCCGCGCCGAGCCGTTTCCGGAGGCCCGCAAACCCGCGATCAGGCTCTGGATCGATTTCGGCCCGGAGCTTGGCGAGAAGAAATCCTCCGCCCAGATCACCGCGCATTACATGCCCGAGGCGCTGATCGGGAAGCAGGTCATGGCCGTGGTCAACTTCCCGCCGCGCCAGATCGGGCCAGTCATGTCCGAAGTGCTCGTCCTCGGGGCCATGGACAGCGATAACGCCGTGGTGCTGATTTCGCCGGATCAGACCGTCCCCAGCGGCGCCAGAATGCACTAGACTTCCGGTGCGTTCGGGCTCGGGATCAGGCTATGGTCTTTCGCGCCTTTTGGCGGATTGTGCAGCGGATCATTGTCCTTGATGTAGCGCGACACCAGCTTCGCTGCCGGCCACCCGGTCAAGGCGCCGATGACCACAGACATCGCGATGGCCTGCCACGTGTACCAACCGAAGGTGAAAAACCCGATCACAAACGCCCCGGCGATGCCGGTGGCACTCATCATCGTGAGGTAGAGAGATAAGCGGTCCATAACGTCCTCCTTTATCCAAAAACGCACAGAAGGCCGCCGAAGTTCCGCAACGCCGCCGGTTGACCTTCCTGCCAAGGTCCGTAAGCGTCCTCAGAACAGGAGGATCCGCCATGTATCAGCCCGCCATCACCGGACACGGGGTCTTCACCCCCACGCAGGTCATCACCAACGATGAACTTGTCGTGGCGTTCAATGCCTATGCCGAGCGCTGGAACGCCGAACACGCCGAAGCCATCGCCGCGGGCGAGGCCGAACCCATGGGCCCCTCAAGCAGCGACTTCATCCTGAATGCCTCCGGCATCGAACAACGCTTTGTCATGGACAAGGATGGCGTGCTCGACCCGGCCCGCATGTATCCGCGTCTGCCCGCGCGTCCCGATGAAGCCCCGGGCATCATGGCCGAAATGGCCCTCGATGCGGCGCAAAAGGCCCTCGCCATGGCCGGGCGCAGCGGCACGGACATTGACCTGATCATCTGTGCCGCCTCCAATCACGAACGCGCCTACCCGGCCATTGCCATCGAGATCCAGCAGCTGCTCGGCGCGGGCGGGTTTGCCTTCGACATGAACGTGGCCTGCTCCTCCGCAACCTTCGGCATCCAGGCCGCCTCCGACATGATCCGCGCGGGCAGCGCCAGGGCGGCGCTGGTGGTATGCCCGGAGATCTGTTCCGGCCACCTCGAATGGCGTGACCGCGATTGCCATTTCATCTTCGGCGATGTGGCAACGGCCGTGCTGATCGAACCATCCGAGGCAGCCAAAGGCCCGCGCTTCGACATCCTCTCCACCCGCTGCGCTACACAGTTTTCCAACAACATCCGCAACAACGACGGCTTCCTGCGCCGCACCCATGACCAGATGGAAGACCGCCGCGACATGCAGTTCATGCAAAACGGGCGCAAGGTCTTCAAGGAAGTGCTGCCCCTCGTCTCCTCCCACATCGCCGCGCACCTGCACGCCGAAGGCTGGGAGGCGGACGATCTCAAACGCCTCTGGCTGCATCAGGCGAACAAGACGATGAACGATTTCATCGGCAGGAAGGTCCTCGGGCGCACACCGGAGCCGGAAGAACAGCCGAACATCCTGCAGGATTACGCCAACACCTCCTCTGCCGGGTCGATCATCGCGTTTTCCAAACATTCCGACGATCTGACCGAGGGCGATCGCGGCGTGATATGCTCCTTCGGGGCCGGCTATTCGGTCGGCTCGGTTCTGATCGAGCGGCGCGCCCGCCCGCCGGCAAATCCGCAATAGACCGGGACGGGAAAGCCGCGCCGTTCGGCCATGACCCTCACGTATCCCAAAACGCCCCATGGCCGTTTTCGGCAAAGGCATTCTCGAACCTGCCCATAGCCAGATCCCGCGGCGCAATCTGCAAGGCCCAGCGCGACACATCCCCGATCTGCCAACCCGTCAGCATGCTTGGGGGCATCAGCAGCAGACAGGGCGCATCCACCGGCAGCCTCTCCTGCGCCGCATCGTCCTCGGCGTTGCCGACAAACAAGGCCTCCCGCGCCGCCTCGGCCTGCCACACCGGAATCAGCCGCTGCAACGTGGCCTCGGGCAACGCCTCGGGATCGGCGCAATAGGTGCGACGGGCCTGCGCCTCATACAGCTTGCGATAGCGCTTGAAGCCCTGGTACTGCAGCAGGCTGATCGGTTTGCGCCCCTCCGCGCGGGCGGCCTCGCTCAGCCAGCCCGCGTTGGTCATCTTGGCAAGGGCGCCGATCACCTTGGCACAATCGCGATCACTGAAATCGGCAACCTCCGCCCGCGCCTCGACCTTGTCCGACAGCCGCCGCACCCGGGCCAGCATCCCGCTCATGGCCTCGGCAACCGCCGCCTTCTCCGGATCGCCCGCCTCGGCATCCGCAAGCGCCCGGCGGATCATCCGCTCCAGGATCGCGTCCACCGCATCCACCAGGGCCACCGTGGTGACCCAATCGAAGGGCAGGAAACCGGGGTCGGTCATGGTCGGCTTTTCCAGAAGCGCGTCAAAGGCCGACCGGCTGCACAGATCGGGACGCCCTGCCCCGTCATCCTCGACCACGCTCAGATACCAGCGCGGCGGCATCAGCGCCTCGGGCCCGATCAGCGCCGAAAGCGCCTCCTCGCCGGACTCGAGCCGGAAGTAGTAATCCGCCTCCTCAGGCGCCTGACGCGTCGTGCCGCGCTCGCGCGTGTGCAGGACCACGACCTCGGTGCTCGGCTCATCTGCCGCGAAAATCACCATCCAGCCTTCACGCGGCCCAAGCCCGCCCCACAGATCTTCGGGCAGGTCGGACAAGGCAATCTGCGCGTAGAAACTCGCTGGCTTGCCGCCAATCTCCGGCCACGCCACGCCCTCAGGCAACATCGGACCGCCGCCGATCCAGCTATCCGTGGGAACCTGCGGGAATTGCGCGACAAGCTTCACACGGCCGGACTGGAACGCCACCGGCGTCTGGGGGTCCAGATCGGCAGCGGAAAAGTCGCGCTCTTCGGGGCGGCCGGCCTCATCCGGCCCGCGCGGCGCATCCGCGGCCGCCGTGCCCGCCTCCGCCATGAAGCGCTCCGCCGCCTTCACCCCGCCAGCCAGCAGTTGCGCAACCAATGCGCTGCGCTGCTCCGGCGGGATCTGCAATTTGGCCGGATCGGTGGGACGGGTCCTGTCCGTGGCGCGCGAGGCGGGCGATGCAGGTTCCATGCGTGGCTGATGCAGCTCGGCGGGCGCCTCCTCCAGCATATCGCTGTAGGCTTGCATCCTCAGATCCGCATCCCGGCGCACCTCCGAGGGATCCCGCGGCGCGTCCTTGCGGCGCTTGAACAGGCCGAGGTTGTGTTTGACGAAGTCCATCGCACCGGAGACGTCCGCCCCGAATTCCGTCATCGGACTGGCCTCGTCCATGACATCGCCGCCGAGGCGTTTACCGATCCACGACAGAGCGCCGCCAATCGCCATCAGAGAAATCGCCGTAAAAGGCTGATCCCAGAAATCCGGAAGCAGGACGACCACATCTTTCCAGATCGCAACGGCCCAGACCGTCCCGAACACGAGCACCCCGGTCCCCACCAGGAATAAAGAGCGCGCTGCATAAATCATCTTTGCCCATCCTCTCACCTTTTGCGTGCAAGAGGCCGGAAAGATGGGGCGAAATCATGGAAGGGACGTGTCGCCAAAAGGGAAAATTAACGAGATTTGAGCCAGCATCGCGCAACCCAAGGGCGCAAATGCCCATCTTCGGTCAGTCTCCGACCGCTTCGCGCCAATGCTTCCGGCACAGGCTGATGTAGGTCTCGTTGCCGCCGATCTGCACCTGCGCCCCATCCTTCAGCACCTGGCCGTCGGGACCCTGGCGGATCACCATCGTCGCCTTCTTTCCGCAATGGCAGATCGTGCGCACCTCGCGCATTTCATCGGCCAGCGCCAAAAGCGCCGCCGAGCCGGGGAACAGCGCCCCCCGGAAATCCACGCGCAGACCATAGGCCATGATCGGCACCCGCAGATCATCCACCACACGCGCCAATTGCCAGACCTGATCCCCGCTCAAGAACTGTGCCTCGTCGATGAAAATACAGGCCACCGGCCCCTCGGCCAGCCGCGCCTCGATCTTGGCAAAGAGATCCTCCTCCGGCGCAAAGGTCGCCGCCGGCCGCCCCAACCCGATCCGCGAGCCGATCTTGCCCTCTCCGGCCCGGTCATCGAAGGCGGCGGTCATCAGATAGGTCTGCATACCGCGTTCGTTATAGTTGTGCGCGGCCTGCAGCAGCAGCGTGCTCTTGCCGGCGTTCATGGTGGAATAATGGAAATGCAGCTTGGCCATGGGCGCTGTTAGCCCGGTCC
Organism: Pacificoceanicola niger; assembly: GCF_048553275.1. Taxonomy (NCBI): domain Bacteria; kingdom Pseudomonadati; phylum Pseudomonadota; class Alphaproteobacteria; order Rhodobacterales; family Roseobacteraceae; genus Pacificoceanicola; species Pacificoceanicola niger. The sequence continues at coordinate 94,579 of NZ_JBLZMW010000014.1, read as the reverse complement.
GCGCCGTCTTGACAAGATGCGAGACAACCGATGACGGCGCGAAGAGCCCTAAGGGGCCCAGGCCCTTCGCGCCGGATCAGGATCGGGTGGCCAAACACGAAAACAAACACGCTGGAACACACAGGAACGGCAAAAAACCGGCCACAATCCCCGTATCCTTTTGCCCTCTTCCGAGAGCCTGATAAGGAATGACATCCCGGCCCTTTACGGGTAATGGGAAAAATAATTGCAGACTCCCCGGTGCATGCAGGCCGGGTCAGACAGGGTGACAGATGAACAATTTGGGACGGTACCTCAAGAAGCACACCGAAGCGCTGGTCAAGGACGTGGGCGTCGAAGCCGCCTGTGAGCTGACAGGCAAATCCAAGGCCACGCTGGGCCGCTATTACTCGGAGCACGCTGAACACGACGAGCGCTATATTCCCGTCGATGCCGTCGCCCGCCTCGAAGAGGCCGCCTCCTACCCGCATGTCACCGCGGCGCTGGCGGAGCTCAAGGGCATCACGCTCAATTTCGACGGCGACCGCCGCAATTCCCGCAGCGAAGGCGGGGTCAATGCGGATGTCATCGCCCTGTCACAGCGCTTTGCCATGCTCATGGCCGAATACCAGCAGAGCATTCAGGACGGCGTCATCACCGCCAACGAAGCCAAACGCCTGCTCAAGGAAACCCTCGCCATTCAAAAGGTGCTGATCGACATCAAGATCCACCTCGAAGAAGAGCAGACCTGAGGCCGCCCCGGCGCTACAGCCCCGCCATCGCAAAGACCTTGTTCAGCAGGGCCTGCGGCGGCGGGGTGTTCAACGCCAGCTTCTGCATCACCGATCCGGCAACCAACGTCTCCACATCCCGCTCCGTCATCTGGGCATAAGACTTCTTCCAGTGGCGCAGCATGAGCGATTTGTAGGACGGCTGCTTGGGCACGGCGGACCACGCCGCCCGCGCCTCCGGGTCGGTCTGAAGCATGTGATCGAACAGGTAATGCGGCCAGAAATACGGATGCACCGGCCGCGCCCCGCCGCCATCCGGGGCCACGGCCCAAACCCGGTCGCGCGGCTCGATCACGCTCTTGGCCTTCAGATCCCGCCCCGACAGCGCCATCCGCGCCGAACTCATCCAACAGGCCAAGTCCCCCTTCAAGCCGCGGTCCAGCTCCCGCCTCGCAACCTGTGGGCGGCGCGTCACGGACCAGTAGCGCCGGATCTGATCCAACCACCGCTCCGTCAACACCGCCCCCGGATCGGAATAGAGAAACCAGTTCTCGATCGAGCGTTTGCGATAAGGATCATGAAAGGCGAAGAACCCCTGCCCCGCCAAGGCCGGCAACCAATCGTCCAATGGCCGGATCGGGATCGTCGCCGCATCGACATAAATCCCGCCATGGGCCGCGATATCATGCACCCGGAAGATATCCGCCTGCCCCTGCAGGGTCACCGGCGGCGCGGCGATCCGCAATGCGTCGAACACCGACCGCGCCTGCGCGGTATCACCGATCGCGATCTCCCAACCGGGGTTCAAGGCCGCCCAGCCATCCCAACACCGCTTGACGAGATCCGGGGCGTGATCCGCGCCCTGCGCCCAGAAAAAACTTATCCGCCTGACCTGCATGGCCCCTGTCCCCACTCGCTGCAGCGCAGCCCCATATTGACCGCAGCCCTGCGCCGGTTACAAGAGAAGGACTTTCTGGCGACAGGAGCCGATCCGTGTTTTCACCCAAGACGCAACTGCGCATCATTTCCGAACTGCGCAAATTCCAGCGCAAGAAACGCCGGTTTTTTCAAAAACTTGCCGATGGCGACACCGCCCCCTCCGACGACATGGACCTCGCCCCGCTTGCGCTCGACGCCGTGCGAAAGCGCATTCCGACACGCCCGGTCTACCCTGATATCGACTCGGAGATGGCGGTCTATTCCACCTTCTGCGGCCCCACCAGCAGCTTTACCTTCGATCACAACAACACCGCCCGCGATTGGCCGCATTACTTCATCTCGAACAACCCCACAGTGCTGAAAATCGTCGCTGATTTCGGCTGGAAGCCGATCCCGCTGGACCTGCCGATCTCGCGCAATCCGGTCGAAAGCGCGCATCAGGCCAAGATCGCCAAGGCCGCGCCGCACCTCTTCCCGGACCTGGAACGGCACCGCTTCCTCGTCTACTCCGACGACAAGCAGCGCATCCGCCACGACGCGCTGCCCGAAATCCGCGACAGGCTGGTCGAACAGGGCGCCGCCATGGCGGTGCACCGCTCGCCGCATATCAAGGACAACGTCCTGTGGGAATTCACCGACTCCCTGTTTCAGGACCGCTACCGCGTGCAATCGCACCGGATGCTGCGCTACATGCTGGGCCGTATGGAGGCGGGCAAACCGCTCGCCGTGGATCGCCTCTTTGCCACGTTTTTCAACCTGCGCGACATGCAGCACCCCGAGGTGCGCCGCCTGAACGAGACATGGTACGAGGACATCCTCGCCTGCGGCATCGACTGCCAGCTGTCCTTTGCCTTCCTCGCGCAGGATGAGCCGAACATCATCGACCTGCCGCCGCGCCCGCGCAAGAAATACCTCGGCAAGAAGATCACCAACGACCCCGGCCCCGGCATGCTTTGATCCCGCTTCGCGGTTTCGCCGCGCTGACGCGCGTCGACAGGCGTGGCTTTGCTGCGCAAAGCCACGCGAGGGGGCTCTGCCCCCCGCCGCAGCGATGCTGCGACTCCCCCCGGGATATTGACACAAAGAAGAAGCCGGGACAGGGGCCTTCGCCGGGGTGACGGCGTTAGCGGAGTTGGCCCCAGAGGTCGTATTCACCGGCCTCGTCCACCTCGACCGAAACGATATCGCCGGGCTTCAGTGCCTCGGCGCCATCGTCGATGAACAGGTTGCCGTCGATCTCCGGCGCATCCGCCTTGGTGCGGCAGGTGGCGATGCCATCCTCGTCAACATCGTCGACGATCACCTCGATCACGCTGCCGACCCTGGCTTCGAGTTTGGCCTCGGAGATTGTCTGAGCCTTTGCCATGAAGCGGTCCCAGCGCTCCTGCTTGACCTCTTCGGGCACATGATCGGGCAGCGCGTTGGAGCGCGCGCCATCGACGTTTTCGTATTTGAAGCAGCCGACACGATCGAGCTGTGCCTCGTCCATCCAGTCGAGCAGATGCTGGAATTCCGCCTCCGTTTCGCCGGGATAGCCGACGATGAAGGTGCTGCGCAGGGTGATGTCCGGGCAGGTGTCGCGCCATGCGGCGATCTCATCAAGCGTGCGCTCTGCCGCCGCGGGCCGGGCCATGCGGCGCAGCGTGTCGGGATGGCTGTGCTGGAACGGAATATCGAGATAGGGCAGGATCTTGCCCTCCGCCATCAGCGGCACCGCCTCGCGCACATGCGGATAGGGGTAGACGTAATGCATCCGCACCCAGGCGCCGAGTTCGCCCAGCTCCTTTGCCAGAGACAGGAAGGGGAACTTCTCGTCGCGGTCCTTCCAGTCGGTGCCATAGGCGCTGGTGTCCTGCGAGATCACCAGAAGCTCCTTCACGCCCGCCTCGACCAGTTTTTCCGCTTCGCGAAGCACCGCCTTCTGCGGGCGCGAGACCAGCCGCCCGCGCATGTCGGGGATGATGCAGAACTTGCACTTGTGGTTGCAGCCTTCAGAAATCTTCAGATAGCTGTAATGGCGCGGTGTCAGGCTCACGCCCCGCGCCGGCAGCAGGTCCACAAACGGATCGGGCGAGGGCGGCACCGCCCCGTGCACCGCGTCCAGCACCTGTTCGTACTGATGCGGACCGGTCACGGCGAGAACCTTGGGATGCGCCCCGGTGATAAACTCCGGCTCCGCGCCCAGGCACCCGGTGACAATCACCCGCCCGTTCTCCTGCAACGCCTCGCCGATCGCCTCAAGGCTCTCCGCCTTGGCACTGTCGAGGAACCCGCAGGTGTTCACGATCACCGCATCCGCGCCGCTGTAATCGGCGCTGATCCCGTACCCTTCAGCCCTCAGCCGCGTCAGGATCCGCTCGCTGTCCACCAAGGCCTTGGGACAGCCGAGCGAGACCATCCCGATAGTCGGCTGACCATCACGGCGGGTCTCTGTAATGCGGGCGCGGGCGAGGTCTGGCCTCAGATCGGGGGGATTCTGCATGGACTGCCTATACGCCACCCGAACGCCCCGGAAAAGACCCCTGCTCAGAGCCGCGCCACAAACCGCAACACCGCCTCCGCGATCTGCCCGGCGGCCGCCGCCTCCATGTGGAAATGATGATCCCCCGCGACCTCTGCCACGCTGTAATCGGCGATCACCGCCTCCGCGATCGCCACCAACGCCCCCAGCTTCGGGCGCTGCCGAATGCCCTGCGTCGCCCAGATGTTCAGCACCGGACAGCGGATCGCCCGCAGCATCGCCTCCACATCCGCCGCCGTCATCTTCACCGCCGAACTGGCGAACATCCGGTTGTCGGCCTGAAGCACATAGCCGTCCCCGTCCGCCACCAACGCCCGCCCCGCAAGGGCCGCAGCCACCACCCCGGAATTGCCCTGCGCCCGCCGCCGCGCGGCATAGGCCTCCACCGAGGCAAACCGCCGCGCGGGCCGCTCCAGCGCCCGGCGCGTGTCCCGCACATAGGCCCCCAGCGTCGTGATGAAATCCGCCTCCACCGGCTCCGGCGCCAGCGAATCGAGCGCGATCAGCCCGCGCACCCGCTCCGGCACCGCCGCCGCCAGCAGCCCCGCGATATTCGCCCCCCGCGAATGCCCCATCAGAACCGCCCGCTCCCAGCCCAGCGCGTCCAGCACCCCCACCAACTGCGGCAGATCATCCCAGATGTTGTAGCTCGCATGGGCCGCCCGATGCCCGCTCAACCCCTGCCCGCTCAGGTCCAGCGCCACCACACGGCAGCCCGCGAGCAGCGGCGCAAGCGTGGCGAAACTCTCCGCGTGATCCATCCAGCCATGCAGCGCCAGCACCGGCACGCCGCCCTCCGGCCCCCACGCCAGCCCCGCATAGCGCAGCCCATCCATGTCGAAATGACACCGCTCCGGCCCGTCCATCATCCGCCCATCCTCCGTTTTGCCATGGGTCTATCGCGGACGCCCCCGGCGCAACACCCCCGCCTTGACCTGCCCCCGCCGCCCCGCCATCCTTGCGCACATCTGTGGGTGAAAGGTGACATGGTCAGACAGGCGAAACCCTACCGCAAATCGTTTGATGAAATGGAGAAGGAGCGCGGCTGGACCCGCGCGGAGCGCCTCCTGTTGGAACTGGCGCAAACCGGCTTCGCTTTCATTTCCGACGAAAAGCCCGAAGCCTGCACCGATGACACCGAAATCCGCGCCGATCTGATCCGCCACATCACCCTCGGCGGCTGCAAACGCTGCCGCGTCCCGGACAAGGGGGTGTTGGTCATGAACGCCTTCATATCCGGCCAACTGGACCTACAGGGATGCGATACACCGCTGAACCTCTGGCTTGACGGCTGCCATTTCGCGCAGACACCAGTCCTGATGGACGCCCGCCTCGGCGCGGTCCTCCTCCCCGGTTGCACCCTGCCCGGCCTCGTCGCCCACCGCCTCCGCGTGGCCCGAAGCGTCCTCCTGAACAAGGGCTTCAAGGCCACCGGTCCCGTCAATCTCTCCGGCGCCCGGATCGACGGCACCCTCGACTGCGACGGCGGAAGCTTCGACGGCAACGGCGGCACCGCCCTCAACGCCAATGCCGTCACCATCGGGGCCGACCTCTTCCTACGCGGCGCCTTCACCGCCAAGGGCGAAGTCAACCTGAGAGGCGCAACGATCACCGGACAGGTTGACTGCGAAGACGGAACCTTCGATGGCAACGGCGGCACCGCCCTCAACGCCAATGCCATCACCATCGGGGCCGACCTCTTCCTACGCAGCGACTTCACCGCCAAGGGGACAGTCAACCTCGTGGGTGCAACGATCACCGGGCAGGTTTCTTGCATCCGTGGCACCTTTGACGGCAACGGCGGGACTGCCCTCAACGCCAATGCCATCACCATCGGAGCCAGCCTTTTCCTGAGCAGCGACTTCACCGCCAAGGGCGAAGTCAACCTGATCCGCGCCGAGATCGCCGGGAACCTGTATAGCTATGACGGCAGTTTCGACGGTGGCTTCCTCTGCGCGGCTGCGCGGATCGGGGCCGGGTTTTTCTGGACAAGAGTCAAAACCATCACCGGCCCGCTCGACCTCACCGACGCGCATGTCGGGCGGCTGCACGATGATCAAGGCAGCTATGCCGGGGCCGATCCGCTGATCCTGAACGGATTTCGCTATGACCGGCTCACCGGGGACTTGACCATTCAGCAGAGGTTGGATTGGTTGGGACGGAAGCAAGACAGGCCCATTGCGGCAAAGCTGTCGCATCAGATCACCATCGACGGCGAAGACTATGACAGCCCGATGCCCTACTATCGGGGCGACTTCGGGACGATTTGCGAGCCTCAGCCATACACACAATTGGCCAAGGTTCTGCGCGAACAAGGCAGGAGTGCCGCCGCCGCGCGCGTTCTGGAGGCGCGGGACAGGTGTGTCTCCCGCGCCATGCTCCGCCGCGCCATGGCGGATATCGACCACAGCCCCGGAGCGGATTGGCGCGGTTTTGTCGGCATCATGACGCGTCTCAAAGACATCCTCTTCGGCCTCGTCTTCGGCTATGGCCACCGCCCCGGACGCGCCTTGCTCTGGGTCGCGCTGATCATCGGCCTAAACTGGGCGCTCTACGCGCAAGTCTGGAACACCGGCCAAATGGCCCCGAACTCCGACATCGTCCTGACCTCGGAAGACTGGACCGACGCGGTCAAAGCCTTCGACGCGGGCCAAGGCCCCCTGCCCCAGATCGCATGGAGCGATAAGGCGAAGGCGGCAAAGGACTACACCACCTTCAGCGCGCCGCTCTACGCCCTCGACCTGTTCATCCCGCTCGACGCCCTGGGGCAGGAGGCCGCATGGTCCCCCTCCCCTGTGCGCGGCCTCTGGGGCAAGATCGGCTTCTGGACCGGTTGGCTGACGCAGCTTTCCGGCTGGGTCATCACTGCCATCGGCGCGGCGGCGGTGGCGGGGCTTGTCGGGCGCAAGGAGTGAAACCGCGCGCCATTAACCAATTCTGACGCAACGTCAGGCGGCGACACTCGCCTTAGGCGGGTGTTTTGTACCAAACTTGGCGAGAATCGTACCAAATGGCCCCGAACCGGTTTTCGCACCGCCGCAGGCGGCCCGGCATTTTGTACCAAACTCGGCGAATTTTGTACCGAACGCTGCCCCCCGGGCCGCACCCCGGACAGCAAAACGGGCCCCGCAGGGCCCGTTAAGCTCACCGTCCGCTGTGCAAACGCGCTGTTTACCGGCGGCGGTCGCGGCGCGAGGACATCGGCTGAAACGCCACGCCCACATGCGCCTCGCAATAGGGTTTGCCCTGCTGCACCGGCAGGCCGCAGAACCAGAAGTCCTCGGTCGCCGGATCGCCCACGGGCCACTTGCACGTGCGCTCTGTCAGCTCCATGAGTGTCAGCTTTTTTGCTTTCTTTTCAATGGCATTGACCTTGGCAAGCGCCTCCGGGCTGATCTCGTTGGCCGAGGGTTGCGGCGGCAGCGGCTGGCCTGCGGGGATGATCTTGTTGCGCGCGCTGATCGGCTGCGGCGCGGGCGCGGCAGAGGTGGTCATCGGCTCGGGCCGGGCCGCCGGCTTTTCCTCTTCCTCTACCTTAACTTCCTGCTTTGGCTTGACTTTCTTTGGTTCGGGCTTGGCCTTGGGCTTCGGCTCCGCCGGGGCCGCCGCCGCAGGCGCCGCGCCGCCCGCGCGGTTGGACAGGCCCAGACGGTGCACCTTGCCGATCACGGCATTTCGGGTGACGCCGCCAAGCTCCTTGGCGATCTGGCTGGCGGACTGGCCTTCGCCCCACATCTTCTTGAGAAGCTCGACGCGTTCATCGGTCCAGGACATGATGGCATTTCCTACTGAAAAAAGCGGCGCCGCCGGGCGGGCCGCCTGTCGTTTCCGGGTCAAGGGCCTATTCTAATCATCACAAGGCAAGTTACAAGGCACCGAATCGGCAAGGAGACGACATGCCTCAGGACTACGAATACGCCCCCGGGACCCGCCGCTTTGGCCGCGTCAACTGGCTCGGCCTCTACACCCTCGCCATGCGCGAGATCTTGCGGTTTGCCAATGTCTGGACACAAACCCTGCTCGCGCCACTGGTTACGGCGGGGCTCTTCATGGTGATCTTTTCCATCGCCATCGGCCCCCGGCGCGGCGATGTGATGGGGGTGCCCTTCACCACCTTCATCGCCCCCGGCATCCTGATGATGACGGTGATTCAGAACGCCTTTGCCAACACGTCCAGCTCGATCGTGATCTCGAAAGTGCAGGGAAATATCGTTGATACGCTGATGCCGCCCCTTTCCGCCGGAGAAATGGTGCTTGGCTATCTGGCGGGGGGAATCGCACGCGGGCTCGTGGTGGCACTGGCCATTCTGATTGCCCTGTGGATCTTCCTCGGGATTGTCCCGGAACATCCGCTTGTGGTGCTGGTTTTCGTGATCCTCGGCGCGGCGTTCCTGTCCTCACTTGGCATGATCGCCGGGATTTTTGCCAATAAATTCGATCAGATGGCGGCGATCACCAACTTTATCGTGACACCCTTGGCCTTCTTGTCGGGCACGTTCTATTCGGTCGAGGCACTGCCGCCCGGCCTTTATCAGATCACCCATGTGAACCCGGTGTTCTACCTCATTGATGGCGCGCGCTGGGGCGTGATCGGGGTGTCGGACAGCGACCCGGTGCTCGGCTTTGCCGTTGCTCTCGGGGCGACCGTGGCGGTCTGTCTCGTAGCGTGGGCAATGTTCAGGACCGGCTATCGTCTCAAGGCATAGCAGATCGTAGGGCGGGGCTGTGCCCCGCCGCCTCGCTCCGTCAGATCGACACGCTTTCCAGAAGCGTCGCGCGATCCTGCTTCGGATTCGGGGAATTGAACGTGACCTGACCCCGGTTTATGACAAAGACCTGATCCGCCAGGCCAACGGCGAAGTCAAAGTATTGTTCTACAAGAATAATCGCGATCTCGCCCTCCTCTCTGAGCACTTCGATCACACGCCCGATCTGCTTGATGATCGAGGGTTGGATTCCTTCCGTCGGCTCGTCCAGAAGCAGCACCTTGGGCTGGGTGATCAGCGCCCGCGCGATGGCAAGCTGTTGCTGCTGCCCGCCCGAGAGATCGCCGCCGCGCCGGTGCAGGAACTCCTTGAGAATCGGGAACAGATCAAAGATCCGATCCGGAATCCGGTGCCCGCCGGCCCCGCCCAGGCAGGCAAACCCGGTCTGCATGTTCTCTTCGACCGTCATCAGCGGAAAAACCTCCCGCCCCTGCGGCACATAGGCGATGCCTGCCTTGGCCGCCGCAAACGCGGTGGGATGGCCAAGGGTCTGGCCGTTCAGCGTGATCGACCCATTTGCAAAAGGATGCCGCCCGGCAATCGCCTTGAGCAATGAGGTCTTGCCCACGCCATTGGTCCCCATGACGCCGGTCACCTTGCCTGGCTCGGCGGTAAGAGAGATGCCGTGGAGGATCTGGCTCTGGCCATACTTCAAGGTAAGATCTTGGATTTCCAACATATCAGCGCCCCAGATAGACGTCGATGACGTCCTTGTTGTTCGTCACATGGTCCAGCGAGCCCTCGGCAAGAACCGACCCCTCGTGCAGCACCGTAACCTTGCAGTTCAGGCGCCGGACGAACTCCATGTCGTGCTCGACCACAACCACCGCGTGCTTCCTGGCCAGTCGGACCAGCAGGTCCGTGGTGTGCTCGCGCTCCGCCGGGGTCATGCCCGCGGCCGGTTCATCGACAAGCAGGAGGCGCGGCTCCTGCGCCAACAGCATACCGATCTCCAGCCATTGCTTCTGTCCGTGAGACAGCTCCCCCGCCAGGCGCGTCAGGTGGTCGGTCAGACCGACCTCTGACGCGATTTCCTCCACCCGCGCCGCGCCGCGCGCACTTTTGCGATAGAGCAGCACGTCGAACGGCCCGCGCGGGTTCTTCAGCGCCATGGCGAGGTTCTCACGCACCGATTGCGCCTCGAACACCGTCGGCTTCTGGAACTTCCGCCCAATCCCGGCGCGGGCAATGTGCGATTCACTCATCTTCAGCAGGGATATGGATTTTTCGCCGAAGATGACGCGGCCTTCATCGGGCCGGGTCTTGCCTGTGATGATGTCCATGAAGGTGGTCTTCCCGGCACCGTTGGGGCCGATGATCGCCCGCATCTCCGGCTCGCCGATCTGGAAGCTGAGGTTGTTGATCGCCTTGAAGCCATCGAACGAGACCGACACACCGGACATTTCGAGAAGCGTGCTCATTGAACCTTCTCCGCGTCTTCAGAGCCTTCCTCGGCCCGTTTCGCACCATCGCTCGGACCGTAGTCGCCCTGCCGATCCGGCGCTCGGCGGATCATGATCAGATCGAACAGCCCGCCGATCCCCTTCGGGGCAAAGAGCGTGACCGCCACAAAGCTGAACCCGAGCAGCACAAGCCACCAGTCGGTCCAGTTGATGACATAGAAGCCAAGGTTGATGTCCGGAGCGCCGCCGCCGGTGAACCAGCTCGACAAGAGCGAGACAAACGCCGCCCCGATGGCCGCACCATACAGCCGTCCGCGCCCGCCGATCGCCACCCAGACAGCGAGATAAATGGAGGCAATGGGCGCAATTTCCGCCGGGTTGATGATCCCGGCTTGCGGGTAGTAGAGCGCGCCCGCAATTCCCGCGACGATGGCGGTGATGGTGAAGACGAAAAGCTTGAAGCTCTCGACGTGGTAACCCAGAAAGCGCACGCGGGCTTCGTCATCGCGGATGCCGCGCACCACGCTGCCCATCTTGCCCGAGGTCACCCAGGCGAAGAGCACATAGCCAAGCCCGAGCGCCAGCGCCGATGCCCAGAAGAATGCAATGGAGAGTGTCGCCTGTGCCGTGTCCTCGAAGCCGGGAATGTTCTGCAGGCCCGACAGACCGTTGTTGCCACGCAGGCCGCTGTCGTTCTGAAAGAGGTATAGCGAGAGCGCCAGCGTCATCGCCTGCGTCAGGATCGAGAGGTAGACGCCCGTGACACGCGACCGGAAGGCCAGCCAGCCAAAGACCAGCGCCAGAAGGCCGGGCACCGCGATGACCATGAGCCCCTGCAGGAACAGGCTGTCCGCGAACGCCCAGACCATCGGGAACTCGGAGCTGCCGACGACACCGAAAATCTGTGTGCCGATGGCGTCCACCACCTCCTGATCCGTTGGTGGGATCGCCGCAGCCGCGAGGCTCTTGGTGACGATGATCTCGGTGCGCGCGTACATCAGCCATTGGCCGATGGCGTAGCCGCCAATGCCGAAAAACGCCATGTGCCCAAGGCTGAGGATACCGCAGTAGCCCCAGACAACGTCCATGGCGATCGCCACGAGACACAGGCACAGCGTCTTGCCGAGGGTCTTGACGAACGAGGTGGAGATCAGGCCCGATCCCGTCGCCTCCGACATCACCGTGACACCTAGGGTGAACAGCGCCAGCGCAAGCAGAAACCACAGAACAGAGGGATTGCTGGCGATGAAGGATTTGCGTTCTGAGGAGCCGCGCGAGACCATGTGGTCGGTTGTCGATGTCATGGTCTCATGCCTCCGGACCGGCCAGCGCGATCCGGCGTGGGCCGGCCTGACGCTACCAGATGTTCTGTTTGCGCCGGGACAGGAAGAACCCGTGCCCCGACGGATTGACGCATTGAAAGCCCGTGCTCTCGGACACGCAGGTGATGTTGCCGAACTTGGCTGTCACGCCGTAGTTCGCGATATCCGAATAGGTCGATTTGCGACCGGACGGACGACCGCAGCGGCTGCTGGAGCCGCCATTCTCGTCGAGGCTGACCTCCAATTCGCGCCCGGCCGGGCAATTCCCTGCCTGCGCGGGTGCCGACCCCGGCTCGCGAGTCACGATGACGCAATCGACAATCGCCCCGCCGTAGAGTGAGCCATTGCAGTAGATGTTGCCCGAGGGCGTGCGAAACCCGAAGCCGTCCGCCCAGGCCGGCAGGGCAAAGAGTATGGAAATGAGGAACGCAAAACTCTTCATGATAAATCTCCATTGAAACGTCTTGGTTCACTCTTCTTCTGTGGCTGGTCATGTCAAGCCTCCGCCGCGCGGCCCTTGAGGGCGACGATACCCTTGGGACGGAACTGGATGAACAGGATGATGAAGAGGATCATGTAGGTCTGCGCCGCCAGCGTATTGGACGGGTTGAGGAACTCGATCCCCTTTTGCAGCGTGCCGATCATCGAGGCGCCCGCGAGGGTGCCCCAGACATTGCCAACACCGCCGACCACCACGGTCATGAAGCTCTGCACGATGTAATCAGCGCCCATTTCCGAGGTGACCTTGGCATAGAGGCCGATGGCGACACCGGCGATCCCGGCGATGCCCGAGCCAAGCCCGAAGGTCAGCATGTTGATGCGGTCGGGATTGATGCCCATGGACGCGGCCATGCCGGGGTTTTGCGTCACGGCGCGCACTTCGAGGCCGAGGCGGGTCTTGTTAAGGATGAACAGGATCAGCCCGAGGAAGATCAGCGCAAGGACGAAGATCGCGATGCGGATGTAGGAGATCGACACGACTTCGTTGATGACCAGCGCCCCATCGAGCCAGCCGGGGGAGGTCAGCGGGCGGGCCTGCGTGCCGAAGATGTTCTTGGCCAGTTGCTGAAGCGCAATGGAGATGCCGAAGGTGGCGAGCAAGGTCTCCAGCGGCCGATGATAGAGCCAGCGGATCACCAGCCGCTCCATCGCCACGCCCGCACCGAAGGTGACGGCAAAGGCCACCGGCAGGGCAACGATGAGCGAAAGTGTGTAATCCGGGATCAGCTGCTGCATGACATAACCGGTGTAGGCCCCCATCATGATGAATTCGCCGTGCGCCATGTTGATCACGCCCATCACGCCGAAGGTGATGGCGAGGCCGATGGCGGCGAGGAAGTAGATCGAGGCGAGCGACATGGCGTCGAGCGCGAGGTCGGCTGTCTGGTTCAGCGCGACGTTGCGTTCGATAGACGCAAGAACGGCTTCCGCCGCGACGGTCACCGCAGCATCGTCTTCGGTGTAGGCCTCGTAGAAGACGTGATCGGCGAGCGAGGCGGCGGCGGCCTCATCCGTCGTCGTCGGCGCGACAAGCCCCTGATCGGCGAGGCGTGTATAGGCTTCGAACCGGCGATCCAGCGTATTCAGATCATGCACCGGAATACCGGCGACAGCGCCACCGTCGATATTGGCGGCCAAGGCCTCCTTTATGGCGGCATTGGAGATGCGCGCTGGCGCGAGGCCGGCGTCGACAAGGCGGCCATAGGCTTCGACTTCGGAGATGTCGTTACCCGGTGACAGAATGCGGGCCACGTTGACATCATCGGGCAGCATAGCAGCAACGCCTGCCTGTGTGGTCAGGATCTGGTTCAGGGTGGCTCGGGCGTCAAGGCTGAGTGTGCCGGAGAGGCTTTGGATCGCGGCCACCCGGTCTTCTGTGGTGCCCGCAAAGCGCGCCTTGAGCATCGCCACAAGCGCCTGTTTGCGCTCCAGAATGGCGGCATCCGGCTCGCCGTTCACCGACGCTTCAAGCGGTTCGATCTGATCGGGGTCGGGCGCGCGCGCAATGGCATCGAGCGCGTCGATGCGGCGTGTGGGATCCGGGTCCGAGAGCTGGAATTGCACAAGCGCGCCGCCGATCACCTTGCGCACACCGCCATTGGGGCGAATTTCGCTCAGGCTGGCATCTGGCAGGTCCACGGTCTCGCCTGTATCCACATCGCGCAGCGGTTTGGCATAGTAGAACAGGCCGGTGGCCTCATCCTGCACGACATCACGGCTTTGCCAGTTCTGAAGGAATTCAGCCACTTGCGGCAGGCCGGAGGCGATCAGGTCATCGATCACAACGCCCACGCTGCGGCGGCCGGGATTGGCCACTTCCTCGGCGTGGGTCTGAAGAATTGTCTGGAGATCCTGCGCCTTGGCCGGAGCGACAAGGCCCATCGCAGCCAGCAGCACGATCGCGAGAAGCGCGCGTATCATTTGGGGTCTTTCCAAAAATGGGTGGGGTGCACAGGATGAGCCCGCGCACCCCGAGGGTCAGCTCAGATCAGTAGTTGGACTTGATCTGAACGCAGGTCTCGGTCTCGGTGTTGTACATGCCACAGCCGAGGTCTTTCCAATCGGACTTCAGAACAGCGGATTCCGGCAGGAAGTCGGTCCATGCATCGCCCGGAACCGGATCGGTCTGAGAGATGATGTCGAACTGGCCGTCAGCGCGGATCTCGCCGATCAGGACCGGCTTGGACAGGTGGTGGTTCGGAAGCATCACGGCGGTGCCGCCGGTCAGGTTCGGGAACTCCTGGCCGTACATGGCGGTCCGAACGGCATCAACGTCGGTGGTGCCAGCGGCTTCAACCGCCTGCGCCCACATGTTGAATCCGATGTAATGCGCTTCCATCGGATCGTTGGTGACGCGCTCTTCGCCCATCTTGGCTTTCCACTTGGCAACCCACGCCTTGTTCGCCTCGGTGTCGGCGGACTGGAAGTAGTTCCACGCGGCAAGGTGGCCGACGAGATTGGAGGTGTCGAGGCCAGAAAGCTCTTCTTCACCCACGGAGAAGGCCACGACCGGGATATCGTCCGCAGAGACGTCCGCGGCGGCGAGTTCCTTGTAGAAACCGATGTTGGCATCGCCGTTGATGGTCGAGATCACGCCAACCTGCTTGCCATCCGCGCCAAGCGCGACAACGTCAGACACGATCGTTGCCCAGTCGGAGTGACCAAAGGGTGTGTAGTTCACGAAGATGTCTTCCTCGGGGATGCCCTTGGACTTCAGATAGGACTCGAGGATGTTGTTCGTGGTGCGCGGGTAGACATAATCGGTGCCAAGCAGCGCGAACTTCTCGACGCCCAACTCTTCGAGGAAGTAATCCACTGCAGGGATCGCCTGCTGGTTCGGCGCGGCCCCGGTGTAGAAGACGTTCTTGGAGGATTCTTCACCCTCGTATTGCACCGGGTAGAACAGCAGGCCGTTCAGCTCTTCGATAACCGGCAGCACGGATTTGCGCGACACCGAGGTCCAGTTGCCGAAGATCACGTCAACGTTGTGCACGGTCAGAAGCTCGCGCGCCTTTTCGGCAAACAGCGGCCAGTCGGAGGCCGGATCAACGACGACCGCTTCGAGTTCACAGCCCAGCAGACCACCAGCGGCGTTCTGGTCTTCGACGAGCATTTCGACGGTGTCTTTGAGCGTGGTTTCCGAAATCGCCATGGTGCCGGAGAGCGAGTGCAGAACGCCGACTTTGATCGGGCAGTCCTGTGCGAGCGCGGAGGTGGCGGACAGCATCAGCGCCGCGGTCGGAAGAGCAGCAAGGAAAGAGGTTTTCATTTTGGCATTAGCCCCTGTTGTTTTGTGCGGCATTCTTGTGCGTCTGGTTCTCTGCGGGCCTGGCCCGCTGTTCCGACGATCACTGCCGCGATCCGTGATTGAACGGGAAATCTCAGTTCAGGTCCCCTCGTGACGCCAGCCATCATCGCGGCCAGCGTCCCGAAGCATTAAGGCCACGAAGCCGCGCCGGATCGCGGGTGTTGACTGGATTCTGACGCGGATTCAGCCGGAATGCACAAATTTCAGACTATTATTTGTCAAATTGATTATTTTATGGGCAATAACTGAGGGTCTCGTGGTGGATTTACCGGCGACACGCTCGTTTTTTCACCGTTTTCGGCCTTCGGGATTCCTTCCTGGGCAGAGAAAGACTGCCCGTCCGGGACGATCCGTTTACAGAACCGCTTTCCAAAGAAAGCCGTTGGCCTGTATACGGCCACAAACGTTTTCTCAGGGAGATCCTCATGTCCAACGCACAGCTCGAAGCCGCCATCGAATCCGCCTGGGAGGCCCGCGACACCATCACCCCCGCCACCACCGGCGAGACGCGCGACGCCATCGAGGATACGCTGAATGCCCTCGACAGCGGCAAGCTGCGCGTTGCGGAAAAGCAGGAGAGCGGCGATTGGCACGTGAACCAGTGGGCCAAGAAGGCCGTGCTGCTGGGCTTTCGTATCAAGGACATGGAAGAGCAGTCCGGTGGCCCGCAGGGCTCCGGCTGGTGGGACAAGGTCGACAGCAAATTCAAGGGCTGGGGCGCACCGCAGTGGAAAGAGGCCGGCTTCCGCGCCGTGCCGAACTGCGTTGTGCGCAAATCCGCGTACATCGCGCCGGGCGTGGTTCTGATGCCCTCCTTCGTGAACCTTGGCGCCTATGTCGACGAGGGCACCATGGTTGACACATGGGCCACGGTCGGCTCCTGCGCGCAGATCGGCAAGGGCGTGCACCTGTCGGGCGGCGTCGGTATCGGCGGCGTGCTCGAACCCATGCAGGCCGGTCCGACCATCATCGAGGACAACTGCTTCATCGGCGCACGCTCCGAAGTTGTCGAAGGCTGCATCATCCGCGAAGGCTCCGTGCTTGGCATGGGCGTCTACATCGGCAAGTCCACGAAGATCGTCGACCGCGAGACCGGCGAAGTGATGTACGGCGAAGTGCCGCCCTACTCCGTGGTTGTCTCCGGCTCCATGCCCTCGAAGAACGGCATCAACCTGTACTGTGCGGTGATCGTCAAACGCGTCGATGAGCAGACCCGCTCCAAGACCGGCATCAACGAACTGCTGCGCGACTGATGCGTGGTCTGGCTGTGATCCTGACCCTGATGGCCCTGCCTGCTTTGGCGGGGCCCTACGATGGTCTCTACCAACCTCAGGGCGCGAATTGGAATTGCCGCGACATCGGACAGGATGGCGGCGCCATTTCCGTGCAAGGCGACACCTTCGAAGGCGTGGAAAGTCGCTGCAAGCTTCAAAATCCGACCGCCGTGCGCGGAATGAACGCCACGCTTTACGATGCGGAATGCAATGGCGAAGGGATGAGCTATGGGTATCGCATGATGCTGATGTCCAGCCCTCCGGGGCTTACCGTGATCAGCGAAGGCTACGCTGCCTATCTTGAACCCTGCGAGTGATCCATGAGCTCCGAGAAAAAGACCCCAGACGCCAACAAGCCCGGAAAAAAGCCCAAGAAGCCAAGCCGCCAGCAGGTCTTTACCTTGCTGGTGGAGGTTGGCCGCAAGGACGGTGATGGTCTTCCGGACAAATCCACTGGTGCGGCGCTGATGTGCTATGCTTCCGGCGTTGACGAGGCCGAGGCGGTCCGCGAAACCGTCGCCATCCTCAAGCAGGCGGATATGGCGCCGCTCGACGTGACCGGCTATGGCACCGCCGAAGAGCGCCGCGCGCAGGGCCATGAAATCGAAGCAGACGAGAAGAGCCTTATGGATCGTGCCCTTGCGGAAAACGCAGTGATCGTCGCCCAGGTGAATCCCTTCTTCGATTAGGCCGCGACCCTCGCCCGGTTTGACGGGAGCCTTTCCTGCGTTAAGCTGAAAGCCTAACGGAAACAGGAGTGGCGCGTGGGACTTGGATTCTTTCTTTCGATCATCATTGGCGGTCTGGCCGGCTGGATCGGCAGCCGCATCATGAAGGCCGACACCGGCCTGCTGCTCAATATCGCGTTGGGCATCATCGGTGCGATCGTCCTGAATTTCGTGCTGGCCCGTGCCGGAATCTACGCGGAACGGGCGGTTCTGCCGCAACTGCTGGTCGGGGCTGCCGGGGCGAGCATGCTGATCTGGGTCACGCGTCAGCTGCGCGGCTGACCACGGCCCGGTTCAAGCCGCCCGTGCTTCGGCGAGTGTGATCGCCTCGAAACTCTCCAGAACCTTCAGCCCGGCGCGCGCATGTTCGGGCATCAGCCCCCGAGGGCAGCCTGCAAGAACACTGCGTTCGACGCAGGCCGCCCGGCGACGCAGGCGCCCGATGTAAAGGCTTTCCAGTTCGGCCCCCGCCGCGATGAGCGGCTCGTGCTTCGGCAACAAAAGCTGATGGTAGCACACGAAACGAGGGCCGGTCTCATGGCGCGCGGCAAATCCGTTGACGAGGCAATGCGCCGGAACCAGAACCGCCTCCCGCCCAAAGATATAAGCAACGTCGGACCCGCCAACCAACAGCCGCTGCTGCGGCGCGACAATGAGATCCCGGGTCAGGCCGAAATACGGCGCGCGCAGGCGGATGGGACGAAAGGCGCCCAGCGCAGGCACCCGGCGGGACACCCGCGCCAGCACGGGAACGACCCCGTGCAATCGCGTCTTGACCGTATCGCCGCATTCCAACCGGGACGCGCGGGAATTGCCGAAAGGCGTAAGCACCTGCACATGATCGGTCAACGCCGGCATCGGGCCGATGGGCTCGATCTCTGTCGACACCGCGACGAACACGACATCATCGTCCATTTCGCGCAGATGCGGCCTGCGGGCGATCGTGTAGACATCCTCGATCGGCAAGGGCGGCGGCGCGGGCGTGAGCTGCACGGTCACCTGATCGCCCTCGGGACGCTCCACGGCGAGCCACCCTTCGCGCTTCTGCGCATCCCAGCTGAAGGTGACCCGCAGCACATCGGCACGGGCATGCCAGGTAGGCTGCAACACGGTGTGAAAGACCTCATTGTCTTGCGTCAGCACGAGTGAGATGCTCCCGCCGGGCACCGCGCGCAGCGAGATGGACCCGGGCGATGGATGATGGCGTTCGTAGTGGAGCAAGGTTTGCGGGCAGTCGTCCGGCGACAAGCGGGTCTCGATCACGATACTGCCGCGCACCATCCGCGCGTCACGCGGTGCGGACCGATTGTTAAAAACTTTTGGACAGACCCAGGACTCGCCGCTCCCAACGGTGGCAATCCAGCTCATGCCGGGGCCTGCATGCGTTGCGTCATGCACGTGTCTCGCTATAAACCTGTCTGCTGCTCGGGCCCCGCCTGGTCGGTGGCGTCCTGATATTGCGGTTTTCATACCACGCCGTCGTCACCAAATCGAGCGCCATGCGCCGTTTGCCAATTCCACTGCGCCGGAGTAGCCCTTGTGTCGAAACAATGGGAGTGCCCAGATGCCCGCCATCGACCCGGTCGACCTGACCGCCCGCCTTGTCCGCTGCCCTTCTGTCACGCCCGAGGAGGGCGGCGCCTTGGTGCTCTTGCAAGCACTTCTGGAAGATGCCGGTTTCGCCTGCAGCCGTGTCGACCGGAACGGAACGCCCAACCTCTTTGCCCGCTGGGGTGAGAAAGCTGCGGCCAAGACCTTCGGCTTCAACGGACACACGGACGTGGTCCCCATCGGCAACCGGGAGGATTGGACATTTGATCCGTTCGGTGCCGAAATCGACAATGGCTTTCTTTATGGGCGTGGCTCCACGGACATGAAGTCCGGCGTTGCCGCCTTTGCCGCGGCGGCGGTGGATTTCGTCCGGGACACGCCCCCCGACGGTGCCGTGATCCTGGCCATCACCGGCGATGAGGAGGGCGACGCCACCGACGGCACCGTGGCCCTGCTTGATTGGATGAACGACGCGGGCGAGAGTATGGACGTCTGCCTGGTCGGAGAACCGACTTCCCCGGATTTCATGGGGCAGATGATGAAGATCGGGCGGCGCGGATCGCTCTCGGCCTGGTTCACCGTCACCGGAAAGCAGGGACATTCCGCCTATCCGCACCGCGCGCTCAACCCGATGCCTGCCATGGCGCGGCTGATGGATCGCCTTGCATCACATACGCTGGACGAGGGCACCGACCATTTCGACGCCTCGACCCTCGCCGTCGTGACGATCGACACCGGCAATCCCGCGACAAACGTGATCCCGGCCGAAACCCGAGCCTGTGTGAACATCCGTTTCAACGATGCCCACACCGGGGCCGCGCTGTCGGACTGGCTGCGCGAGGAGGCCAGGAAGGTCGACGGCGAGTTCGGCACCAAGACACAGGTGAAGATCAAGATTTCCGGCGAGAGCTTTCTGACCCCGCCGGGCGCGCTCTCCGATCTTGTGGGCGCGGCGGTGCAGGCCGAGACGAACCAGACGCCGGAGCTGTCGACAACGGGCGGCACCTCCGATGCGCGTTTCGTGAAGGACCACTGCCCCGTGGTGGAATTCGGCCTTGTGGGCAAGCGCATGCACGCCGTGGACGAGCGGGTGGAGATCGCTCAAATTCATCAACTCAAAGCCATCTATGCCCGGATTCTCAGGAGCTATTTCGCATGACTTTGCAGGTTGAGGAGGCCGAAAACCGGCAGGACTGTTTCGACATTCGCCGCACGGTTTTTATCGAGGAGCAGGGCTTTTCCGAAGAGGACGAGTGGGACGATCTGGATGCTACGTCGATTCACCTGCTGATCTCGGACGGCGGGCGCCCGCTGGCAACGGCGCGGCTCCTCGTTCAGGACGGCGTGGGAAAAATCGGGCGCATTTGCGTTCTGAAGGAAGGCCGCGGCAAAGGTCTTGGCGCGATGCTTGTCAGATATGGGCTTGAGCACTTTCGGGATGACCCGGATGTCACTCTGGTCAAATTGGGCGCACAGGTGCACGCACTCGGGTTTTACGAAAAACTCGGCTTCACAGCCTTTGGGCCAGAGTATCTCGATGGCACGGTTCCCCATCGCGAAATGCGGTGCGCCGTGTGACGCAAGCCACCCTTATCGTCATGCTCAAGGAGCCCCGTCCCGGACGGGTCAAGACGCGGCTCGGTCGCGACATCGGCCATATCCCGGCGGCGTGGTGGTTTCGTCATCAGGTGCGCGGCCTTCTGCGCCGCATCCGCGACCCCCGGTGGAGCGTCGTGCTGGCGGTCGCGCCGGACCACGCAGGGCTGCAGAGCCGCGCCTGGCCGGGCGATCTGATGCGTCTTCCGCAAGGCGCCGGCAACCTCGGAGATCGCATGGCCCGGATGATGCGCAGCGTGCCGCCGGGGCCGGTCTGCGTCATCGGCGCGGACGTTCCATTGATTGACCAGCAGCGGATCCGGGAGGCCTTTCAGGCTCTTGGGGATCACGATGCGGTCTTTGGCCCGGCCGAGGATGGCGGTTTCTGGCTGGTCGGTCTGCACAATGCCCGGAGAGTCCCGTCCGGCCTGTTCGACGGGGTCCGCTGGTCCACCGAGCATGCGTTGGCGGACAGCATGGCGACACTGGGCCGCGCCCGCATCGCAAAGGTTGGATGTCTGCGCGATGTGGATACGGTGGCCGATCTGCCGCGCGGACGCATCGCCGCGACCCGGGCATAGACCGGGGTCGCGACACAGACCCTTCAAACACCATTCGGCCTCAAAGAACGGCCCGGACCGCCTTACTTTGTCTGAAAGGCGATCGGCCACATGAAGTCCAACGGCTTGAACCCCTGCCCGAGATAAACCACCGTTCCGGCACTGTTGGTCATGTTGTACCCCTTGTGCAGCGCGCCGGTCGGCACCGAGAACGGAAAGAAGGTCTCAGTTTCCGGGTTGTAGGACGCCGTGGCGTGACAGCTGTGGCAGCTCGCCTCGAAATGGGTCCAGTACTGCGGTTGCGCGGTGTTGGGCGCTCCGGCAAAATCCTCCATATCGGTATGACCCAGAATAACCGGCACCTCCCCGGAGCCATCCTGCGTAAAGCGGATCTGTGTGCCGTTCGGTGCGTAAGCCTGGAACCCAAATCCAGCCAAGCCCGCCTCATCCAGAATCCTGTCGATCTCTTCGCGGGGCAGCGGCGCGCGTTGAGTGATCAGTGTCTCGCGCACTTTTCGGACGCCAGGATTGTCGTTGAATTCGAAGGTGGTCCAGAACCAGCTTGGATCCTCGGAATAGAAAATATCCTCCACCGGGTTCTTCAGCGACTGCATTTTCACCTGGATGTGCAGCCCGCGCCACCAATAGTCGCCCCCTTTGAAGCGAAAAACCAGC
This sequence comes from Pacificoceanicola niger, assembly GCF_048553275.1. NCBI lineage: Bacteria > Pseudomonadati > Pseudomonadota > Alphaproteobacteria > Rhodobacterales > Roseobacteraceae > Pacificoceanicola > Pacificoceanicola niger. The sequence goes on along the minus strand of NZ_JBLZMW010000014.1, from coordinate 72,726 downwards.
GCCCCCTCCGGCGCGGTCTCGCCCTTCGGCAGTTGCAGCCAGGAGGCCTTCAATTCCACGGACCCAACCGGCATGTCGACCGCATCATTGTCCTTGAAGAACTCTGCCACGTCGATCTTCGTCGTCAGGCCACTATCGACCAGATAATCATAGGAAATCTTGTTGCGCGTCACCTCTTCGTTGGCGCTATCGGGATCGGCCTCGGAGATGCGGCCCGCCTCAAGGTCCTTTTTCTCGGCCGACGGCTCCATCACCGTCCGGGGCACCATCGTGTTGAAATCAAACCGTTTGAGCGTGCCAAAGGTGTCCGGGTCCGTCGGCCACGCCATCCACACCGGCACCTTGCCGCTTTTCGACATGCCGCCACTTGGGTCGTCAATCAACTGGTTCACCCGGGCAAAGAACATCCACGCCAGCCGCTCGCGCTCTTCCAGCGAGCCGTTGAAGGCAACATCGACACAATCGGCGGCGAAGGCGGCGTCGGGCTTGTCGATCCAGCCGGGGCTGTCGCAGGCACTGCCCGCAGCCTGCGCCACGGTGGGAGCGGCAAACGTGGCAATGGTGGCAAACAGGACGAGCAGGTGGGAAAGGCGCGTCATGGTGGAACCTCCGGTCGGGGGGTTGGAGAAAACGGGGTCCCGAACGGGCTACGATCCGGACCCGAGACAGGACATGATTGCGCAAACCATAGCTTCACTCAATCATAGATTGATGTGATCCGTATCACAGGCCCGGACAAACAGCAGGCTGATCCCTGCGACCGCCGCCAGCACGACAGGCCATTGTTCGGCGTGACGGCCCGATTTGGCCGTGGTAGGACAGGGCCATGAGCACACTCCCCAGCAAGGCGGACATCCTCGAATGGATTTCGGCCAACCCGACCCTGACCTCGAAACGCGATCTCGCAAAGGCCTTTGGAATCAAGGGCGCCGCGCGGATTGATCTCAAGCGCCTGCTGAAGGAGCTTGAGGCCGAAGGCCATCTGGCAAAGCGCAAGAAGACGTACCGCGATCCCGATCGCCTGCCGCCGGTCAGCGTCTTGCAGATTCTGGAGCCGAACAGCGACGGCGACCTCTATGCCAAACCCTTGGAATGGCATGGCGAAGGAGTGGAGCCCATCGTCCTCTTCGTGCCACGCGCCTCTGATCCGGCGCTGGCCGAGGGCGATCGTATCCTTGGCCGCCTGCAGGTGGTGCACGAGGAGGATCACAACTACGAAGCCCGGCTGATCCGCCGCATCGGCGCCAACCCGCTCAAGGTCGTCGGAATTTTCCGCAAGGGTGCCGAAGGCGGGCGGATCGTGCCCATCGACAAGGGCGCCGACCGCGAATGGAGCGTCGCTGCCGACGCGACCCACGGCGCAAAGGACGGCGAGCTGGTCGAGGCGGAACAGGCCGGACCGAAGGGCCGCATGGGGCTGCCCCGCGCCCGCATAACCCAACGCCTTGGCGATCCGTCCGAACCCAAGGCGGTCTCGCTCATCGCCATCCATCAACACGGCATCCCGGACGATTTTCCGCCCGAGGTCCTGGCCGAGGCAGACAGCAAGAAGCCCGCGGGTCTCAGCGGCCGCACGGATCTGCGCGATATGCCGCTTGTCACCATCGACCCCCATGACGCCCGCGACCACGATGATGCCGTCTTTGCAGAGCCCGACACCGAAGAGGGCAACCCCGGCGGTCATGTCATCTGGGTCGCCATCGCGGATGTTGCCCATTACGTCACGCCCGGCTCCGACCTCGACCGCGAGGCGAAAAAGCGGGGCAATTCGAGCTATTTTCCCGATCGCGTGGTGCCGATGTTGCCAGACCGGCTGTCCGGGGATCTGTGTTCGCTGCACGAGGGCGTCCCGCGCGCCTGTATCGCGGTGCGCATGCGCATCGACACCGAGGGCAACAAGATCGGCCAGCAATTTATGCGCGGCCTCATGCGCTCGCCCGCTTCGTTGAATTATCAGGAGGTGCAGGCCGCAATCGACGGCCAGCCCAACGACAAGACCGGACCGCTGGTCAGCCCCGTGATCCGTCCATTGTACGCCGCCTATGCCGCGCTGAAAAAGGCGCGCACCGTGCGCCAGCCGCTGGACCTCGATCTGCCGGAGCGCAAGGTGGTGCTGACCGAGGACGGTAAGGTGCAATCCGTCAATTTCACCGAGCGGCTCGACGCCCACAAGCTCATCGAAGAGTTCATGATCCTTGCCAATGTCGCCGCCGCGGAAGTCCTGCTGAAAAAGGATATGGGCCTGCTGTTCCGCGTCCATGAGGAGCCCTCGCAGGACAAACTCGACAATCTGCGGGAGACGGCGCAGGCGGCAGGCCTCAACCTCGCCAAGGGGCAGGTACTCAAGACCGCGCACCTCAACCGGCTCCTGCATCAGGCGGCGGGCACGGACGAAGCGGAACTGATCAACATATCAACGCTGCGCAGCATGACACAGGCGTATTACAGCCCCAAGAATTTCGGGCACTTCGGCCTCGCGCTGATGAACTACGCGCATTTCACGTCACCCATCCGGCGCTATGCCGACCTGATCGTGCACCGCGCCCTGATCCGCGCGCATGGTTGGGGGGATGACGGCCTGACCAATGGCGAGATCGAAAATCTCGAACAGATCGGCCAGCATATTTCCGATACGGAGCGCCGCTCCATGATGGCGGAGCGGGACACCACGGACCGCTACCTTGCCGCCTATCTGTCGGACCGCATCGGTGCCGAATTCACCGGGCGCGTGTCGGGCATCGCCCGCTTTGGCGTGTTCATCAAACTTGACGAGACCGGGGCCGACGGGCTCGTGCCGATTGGCACGCTTGGCCGGGAGTATTTTCAGTTCGACGCCGAAAGCGCCACCCTGATGGGCAGCGACACGGGGCGGATCATCGGGCTGGGAATGCGCGCAAAGGTGCGTCTGGTCGAAGCGGCTCCGATTTCCGGGGGCATCGCGCTCGAACTGCTGGAACTGGACGACGAAGGCTATGAAAGCGTGCCGGGCGGACGTGGGCGCGGCCCACGCCGATATGGCGGAGGTCGCGGCGGCCCGAAGAAAAGGGGCGCTTCGCCGCAACGCAAGGCGGCGAAGGCCAAAAAGAAAGACGCCAAGGTCAAACGCAAGGTCACGCGGCAGCGGAAACAGCGTTGAGCAGCGGCTGGAACAGCGTGCTGCGGCCACGCCGAAGATAGGCCATAAGCGTCGCGTTGTTGCGGATCGCCCTGCAAAGATCGGTTTCCACCGGCAGCGTTTCCAGCGCCGAAAGCACCGGCAGGGCACTGGCATCGACGGCGCCCGGTTGGTCTCCGTTCAGCCAGTCCTGCCCCTCCAGCAGCGCCGTCAGGGCCGCTAGATCCGGCGCGAAATAGGTCATCCGATCCGCTTTGGAACAACGTGTCACGCCATGCCCGTTGAGCCAGCCTTGGATCTGTTCGCGAATGCCATCGGCCACCTCGTCCCGCGCCGCTTCCGGCACAATGCCAAAGAACCGATCCTTGACGATTGGCCACACATCCTCATCAATCCAGCGGTCGTGCACGAGCCCCAAGCGCAGATTCTCCTCAACCATGCGCATGATCGCGTGGGCCTGCGCCCTGCCCCGCGCGTCGAGGCCGGGAAAAAGATCCGCGCCCTGCGCTTCGAGCCAGGCGATGATGCGGTTGCTGTCGGGGATCAACGCATCGCCCGCTTTGAGCACAGGCAGTTTCCCGATCGGAATTGCGCCAAAATCGGGGTCGAAATCCGGTTGCCATGTCTGCCCCGCGAGGGTCAGGCAGATCATCGCCTTGGTGCAAAACGGGCTGGAGCTGGGTTCGTTCTGTTCGGGGCGGAATGTCATAAGTTCAAGCATGGGGGTCTCCTTGTTTCCATACCGCCGTGTTAGGGATGCCTCCTGTCAATTCCTGTCAGCATATGTTTGGATGATGGCGTCATGTCCCGTACCCACCGCCTGTTCCAATTGATGAGCGCCCTGCGCCGCCTGCCCCCGCCCGCCACAGCGCGGCAACTCGCGCTGGAGACTGGCGTGTCCGAACGGACGCTGTACCGGGATATCGACGCTTTGCGCGGGATCGGGGCGGTCATTGATGGGGAGGCGGGCTTTGGATATACGCTGATCGAGGACGCGCACCTGCCGCCGCTCGGCTTTGAGGATGAAGAGCTTGAGGCCTTGGTTCTGGGCCTACGCGAAGTGCGCGCCGTGTCCGACCCGTCCCTTGCGGACGCTGCGGAAACAGCCCTGAACAAACTCAAGGCCCGCCTGCCAGAGCGGCAAGCCCACCGACTACAACACGCTGTCTTGCGCGCCCACCGCTTCCGCGCGCCGCCCGCACCCGGTGTGGATACCCGTGTGCTGCGCCGCGCTTGCTGGGAAGAGATGACGGTGCAATTCTCCTATGCCGATGCCGAAGGCCGCGCCACGGCGCGTGCCGTCAAACCGCTCTCGATCGTCTTTTTCGAAAACACCCATTGCCTGATGGCGTGGTGCTGCCTGCGCGCGGACTTCCGGGCCTTTCGTCTGGACCGCATGAGAGATCTGTCGGTCACGGAAACGTCGTTCCGGCCGCAACGCGTCAGCCTTCTACGCGACTACATGGCGCGGCTGAAAGCCGACTCCGATCGCCGCACGCCATCATAGTTTATCGCGAAACGCCGCGATGACCCGCTCATAGACCGACCGTTTGAACGGAACGATCTGCGCCACAACCTCATCTACGGGCAACCAGCACCATTCGGAAAATTCCTGATGATCGTCGGCGTCGAGCCGCACCTGATCGTCGGTGCCGTGAAAGCGCAGCAGGAACCACTTCTGCTCCTGCCCCTTGTACCGGCCCTTCCAGATCTTCGGCACGATGTCATGCGGCAGATCATAGGCGATCCAGCCGTCTGTCTCCGCCTCGACCGTCACGAGGTCTGGTGTCACGCCGGTCTCTTCGGTCAACTCGCGTAGCGCGGCGTCTCGGGGCGTCTCTCCCTTGTCGATCCCGCCCTGAGGCATTTGCCAGGCGGCAACCTCACTGTCGATCCGCTGACCAACGAACGCATGGCCTTCGGCGTTGACGAGCATCACGCCGACATTGCGGCGGTAGGGAAGTTTCACGATGTCTTCGGGGGTCATGTCACGCGTCCTGACTTGCGAGCGCCGTGAGGGTGAAAGGGCGGGGTTGCCCCCGCCCCTCGCATTACTTGTGATCGCTGGCCAAAGCGGCCATTCCGTGAAGGATATCAATGGCATAGGCCAATTGGTAGTCTTCCTCGCGGAGTTTGGCAGCGGCTTCTGCCTTGGCTTGCTCGGCCTTGATCTGCTCGATCTCATCATCGGTGAGCGAGTCGTTGTCGAGGCTGCCACGCAGGTCCGCCTCGGAGCGGGAGAAGCGGTTTACGGCTGTGCTTTCCTCCTCGTCTTCGCTTTCCGGGCGGCGCGGCGGCTGCTCAACGACGATATCAGGGGAGACGCCCAAGGCCTGAATGGAGCGGCCCGACGGCGTGTAGTAGCGCGCCGTCGTCAGGCGCATCATGCCGTCACCACGGAGCGGCATGACCGTCTGCACCGAGCCTTTGCCGAAGGATTTCGTACCGACCACGATAGCGCGGCGATGATCCTGAAGAGCACCGGCGACAATCTCGGACGCAGAAGCCGAGCCCCCGTTGATCAGAACCACAAGCGGTTTGCCCTCGGCCAGATCACCGGGCATGGCGTTGAAGCGGTCGCCATCCGCCGGGTTGCGGCCACGGGTCGAAACGATTTCGCCTGCATCTAGGAACGCGTCCGACACCTTGATTGCCTGCGTCAGCAGACCACCGGGGTTGTTGCGCAGATCGAGGATGAAGCCGTCGACATTCTCCATGCCGCCCGCTGCTTCGATCTCCTTGGCGATACCATCGGTGAGGTTCGGGAAGGTCTGGTCGTTGAAGGTGGTGACACGCAGAACGACGGTGTTGTTTTCGATCCGGGTGCGCACAGCGGTGAGCTTGATGGTGTCGCGGACGATGGACACATCGAAGGGCTCGTCTTCGCCCTCACGCACGACGGTGATGACAATCTCGGACCCAACCGGCCCGCGCATCATGTCCACCGCATCATCGAGCGTCAGGCCCAGAACGCTTTCGCCATCCACATGGGTGATGAAGTCACCCGCCTCCATACCCGCTTCCATGGCCGGTGTGCCGTCGATCGGGGAGACCACCTTGACGAAGCCATCTTCCTGCGTGACCTCGATCCCGAGGCCGCCAAATTCGCCACGGGTTTGGACCTGCATGTCTTCGGCGTCGTCGGGAGGCAGGTAATTGGAGTGCGGATCAAGCGACGTCAGCATGCCGTTTATCGCCGCTTCGATCAGGTCCGCCTCATCCACCTCTTCGACGTACTGCGCGCGGATGCGCTCAAAGATATCGCCGAACAGGTCGAGCTGCTCATAGACGTTGGCGGGTCGGCTGTCTTCCTGGGCCAGCAGCGGGCCGACGAATTGCGTGGTTGCGACCACGGAGGCCAGCGCGCCGCCACAAGCGGCCATCACGAATTTCTTCATCTTAACTCTTATCCCTTGTCGGTTGCGAACCACGTCAGCGGATCGACAGGCGCATCGCCTTCTCTCATCTCTATATAGAGCGTTTCCGAACGCTCGGCGCCACCCCTTTCACCGATTGGTGACTGGATATCGCCAGTGCGGACGCTTTCCCCGCCCATCAATCCCACTGGCGAGCCAGCGGGCAGGACTTGGCCGATTGCCCCGTAAACCTCTGCAAGACCTGCGATAACCAGCAACAAATCAGCCTGAGGTTCAAGAATGGTTACCAGACCATAATCCAGAAGAGGACCATTGTAGCGGATTGTCGCGGCAGTCGGTGTGGTCACCAGTGCCTTGGGCTGCGTGGCCACCACGATCCCGGGCCGCACCACACCGGCGGCGTCCTGTTCACCGGCGCGGCGCAGGATCACACCGCGAACCGGGAGCGGCAGCGCGCCCTTCTGACCAGCAATGCGCGGCAGGTTCTGCGGCTCTTCGTTTTCCACTATCTGGCTGAGGCCGCTGGCAAATCCCTGCAATGTCTCCGTCGAGGCGATCAGGATTTCCAGCCGGATCGGATCTTCGGTAAAGCGCCGCGGCAGGTCCGTGCGGTCGGCAATGGCCTGGCTCAGCTCGGTGCGCGCGGCCTGTACACCGGAGAGGCCCTCCTTGAGCGTATTCGCAGCGCTCTGTTGCAAGTCGCGCAGCGCCGTGACCTCTTCGAGATCGCGGCGGAGCCGGGCGGCCTGATCGGCAAGACCCGGCGTCACCGCAGCGACAAGCATGCCCGACCGGGCAGTGCCCAGCGGCCCCTGCGGATGCAGCAAGGTCTGCGGCTGCACTTGGCCACCAAGCGCGCTGAGCACGCCAAGCAGTTGGGAAACCTCGCCTTCCTGAGCGGCGAGTTTGCGACCCAGCTCCGTCTCCCGGATCGCTGCGGCGCGCAGACCCTGGCGCATGGCCGCAAGCCCATCTTCATAGGCGCGCACCGTCTGCGTCAGCGCCGCGACACGGTCCCGGGCGCTCTCCGCCCTGTCGAGTTGAATCGATGCGGCTTCCAGCGCATCCGCTGCCGTCTTCGCAGCTTCCCCCGCGCTCTGCGCGAGGACAGGGCCGGACAGCAGGGTCAGAAGCAGTGCGAGACGGATCACTGGATCAGGCTTTCCCCAGTCATTTCATCCGGTTGCGGCAAGCCCATCAGCTGGAGCAGGGTCGGCGCCACATCCGCAAGACGCCCATCCCTGAGGCGCGCGCTCTCCGGACCGCCGTAAAGGATCACGGGGACCAAGTTCGTTGTGTGCGCCGTGTGGGGCCCGCCGGTGTGGGGATCGACCATGGTTTCACAGTTACCGTGATCCGCAATGATCAAAAGCGCGCCACCGGTTTCCTCAAGTTTGGCAACGACTTTACCAAGCCCGTCGTCAACAGCCTCACACGCGGCGATGGCCGCGTCCAGATCGCCGGTATGCCCAACCATGTCCGGGTTGGCATAGTTGACCACAATCAAATCATAGCCATGGTCAATGGCTTGCACGAAATGCTCAGTGACCTCTTCGGCACTCATCTCCGGCTGCATGTCATATGTGGCGACCTTCGGCGATTTTGGCATAAACCGATCTTCACCCGCCTCCGGGCTTTCCTTGCCGCCGTTCAGGAAAAAGGTCACATGCGGATATTTCTCGGTCTCCGCGAGGCGGAATTGGCTAAGCCCTTGCTTTGCAACCCATTCGCCAATCGTATTGACGATCTCCCGTTTGGGATAGGCAGTTTGCATATAGACGCTGTGGCTGTCGGAATACTCGACCATACCGAGAAGGGCAGAGAGCTTTTTCTGGTCTCGGTCGAAACCCTCGAACTTCGGGTCCCCAATGGCGGCGAGAATCTCGCGAGCCCGGTCCGCGCGAAAATTTGTAAAGAACAGGCCATCCCCGTCCTGCATTCCATCGTAGCCTTTCATGATGAACGGAACGATAAATTCATCATTCTTTCCATCGGCATAGCTCTCGTCTACCCCCGTCAGCGCATCGGTTTTCGCGCTGCCTTTCGCCTCGGCCACGGCACGGTAGGATTGCTCGACGCGTTCCCAGCGGTTGTCCCGATCCATGGCGTAGTACCGCCCTGAAACCGTTGCGATTCTTGCGTTCTTCGGGAGTTTGGAGGCAAAGTCCTCGATCTGATCGCGTGCGGACTTCGGGGCTACGTCGCGGCCGTCCGTGATAACGTGCACAAGCACCTCAAGCCCCTGATCGGAGAGCATTTTCGCCGCAGCAAGCACATGGTTCGAATGACTGTGAACGCCGCCATTGGACGTCAGGCCCATCAGATGCGCACGTCCACCCGCGGCCTTAACAGTGTCGCAAAACTCCAGTATCGCTTTGTTTTCAAAGAAAGAGCCGTCCTCGATGGCGAGGTCGATCTGACCAAGGTCCATCGCCACCACGCGACCGGCGCCAATATTGGTGTGCCCGACCTCGGAGTTGCCCATTTGCCCGCTCGGCAGGCCAACATCGGGGCCGAAAGTGACTAGCGTCGCATGCGGACAACTCGCCATAAGCCTATCAATTGTCGGCGTTTTTGCCAGGTAAGGCGCGTTGGCGATGGTGTCGTCGGACAGACCCCAACCGTCGAGAATGGTGAGGATGACAGGTTTGCTCATGCGCTCGGCCTCCTTGGCTTTGGCAGCGGTTTAACAGAGCGCGCGAACGATGTGGAGAGGCCGAAGCACTTTCCAGGTGTTCGCAAACAGGCAGTTTGGGCCATACCCGATCAGAGCTGAAATGCTGCGACAGTAATCCGTTTTCCCCTGTCGAGTGGCGCGGGGCGTGCTAGTTCAATGCCGAAACCCGTTGCCAACCCCGGAGCTTCCGCATGCGTCTTCTTCTTCCCGCTCTCATCCTTTGTGCCGCCAGCCCAGTCTACGCTCAGGATCGCGCGCTGGCTTTCGAACTCGGACTCGGTGTGCGGGGGGGGGTGGTTTATGAGGGGGCGGATAGCTATGAGGCGGGGCCGACCGGGACGGGGAGCGTTAACACTTTTCGGATGCTCGGGCTGAATATCGAGCGGGGCGATGGTCTGGGCTTTGGGTTCGGCCCGTCATTTCGCTACCTCGCAGCGCGCACCGCGGATGATCACCCCAGGCTTACCGGCATCGAAGATGTTGATTCCGCTTTGGAAATCGGCGGTCGCATTTCCTACCGTTGGGAGAATGCCGAAGTCTGGGGCGCCGTGCGCAAGGGCGTGACGGGGCATGAGGGCATCGTTGGGGATCTGGGTTCGGACGTGATCTGGGAGGTTGCACGGGACACGGAGCTGCGCGTCGGGCCGCGTATGACCTTTGCCAACGAAGAATACATGACCACCTATTTCGGCGTGCCGGCCGGCGCATCGCTGGCGGCCTATTCGCCGGGCGGCGGCCTGTACAAGTCCGGCATCGAGATGACAATTCGTCATGATTACAATGACGTATGGGCCGTCGAAGGCGCGCTTGGCTGGACCCGGCTGGTCGGGGATGCGGGCGACTCGCCGGTCGTCGAGAACCGCGACAGCGGCACGATCAGCCTGATGGTGATCCGCAAGTTCGATTGGTCCTGGTAAGGTTAATTCGGCTTTTTCGCCGAGCGTTAAGGCAGCGTACGGAGGGGTTCCAGACCGTACGCTGCTGCGGACATACCAGATGCAGTGGGGCCCCTCGGTCCAGACCGCAACGTTTATCCTTTTGTTAACCCCTCTCCGGGGGACGTTAACCACAGTTTGGTACGATTCTCGCCGAGTTTGGTACAAAACTCAGTTTGCAAACCAGGGTTTGCAGGTTTGCTGCGTTGCGTGGGCAGGTTTGTTGTTAACCCGCCTCCGGAAAAGGCTTCGCCCGCCCCTTTGGCCCCGACCTCCAATCAGGCTTTCACAGGATGTTGATCGCGCGGGCCTCTGTCCTCGTGCCGCAAGACTAAAGCGCGCCCTTTTCGGGGCCAGACCTTTGCATTTCGTGTTGTATCTCATGGAAGATATGCCTGCGGGCGTGATGCAATGTCCAACAAGGCTTCCCAAAGAAATCTTAGGCTGACTTATGCACTGGAGGTCGGCTCCGCGGACAAAGCGGAGGTTGGCGGTTTTCGTCTTAGTGTCCGCTTTGATCGACCGTTCAAGACACCCAAAATAGGTCGAGCATCTGATTAGCGCGCGTCATGATCGAAGTCACGCCAAGGCATAGGGCCGGCGGCAGCGTCGAGTTCGGCGACAATTCGCGTCGCGGCCTCGTGTAGCTTTGAGCTGTCTGATCGCCCAAAATACCCTCGATCAACGATCCTTGCGGGGCGAGCAATTTCCTTTGAAACGTATCTCTCCCATTCATTACGTCGACCCTCATAGATTTCAGCGTGGATCGCCGAAGCGATTTTTCTTAGCAATGGTGCTTCCGCGAGATTATCATATTTGTCTTCAAGTAGGTCGGACGCGCCTTCAAGCTCGGTAAAGCCGCCCTGACCCTGTGCGTCCACGCATCGGGTGTAGAGCAAATCCTCAGTCTCCGGGCAAAGACCGTGCTTCTGAACGATCATTGAGATCGTCTCGCTTTGGTTTACCTCGTGATCCATATCCCAGAGTCGCAGGAACTGGGTGTAAACGGGCACAAAAGCAAGGTCTTGGATCGCGCACACAGCCGCACCAAATTCGCCCAGCTGCGAAGTATCACACTCCCAAAGGCTCTCGCTCCAAGATTGCAGCTTCTCCGACCGCTTGATGAGTGCCGTAACGGCGTCAAACCAAACCATGGCATCCTTGCGCAAGCCGGAGTCGGCGGCGATTGCTGCCCAGAAGCCCACTCCGTCTTCTTGCCACGGATCAAACATTCCTTGGTCCGGCCGCCAATTGCCTGTCGGGTCCAAACCAAAGTAGTTGATGTTTCGTTCTTTAAGAAGCTCTTCGATTTGACCCAGCAATGCAATCATTTCAGCCAACGCTGCACGCAATCCCTGCTGGGTGGTGGTATCGTGGCCGTTTACGGAATACACAACCTGGCCGTACCTTTGGTCTGATAAAAATTGAGATGCCATATGTCGTCCTGGTGGTTGAAATCGTTGGCATACTACGATGAAACTTGTCCTAAATTTGACTAGCGAAAAATTCTATCTGTCAACAGCAGCGCATTGATGCGATCGCGCCATTTCTGCCATTGGTGCAAGGCGCAGCATCGGTCACTGCGGGCTCGAAACGGACATTGCACTCAGAGCCCTTCGCGCTCATCTGCACCACGAAATGCAAAGGGCTGGTTTTCGGGGCGGGGCTTTTTCTTTTCTTACGAGATTTGCGGCCAGGGCTTCGCCCGTGATTTTCCCGAGACGTCCACTGGACGTCCCGCCCGCGCCGAGGCGCGGGTGAGGAAAATCACCCCTGCAACGACTTCACGACCAGTTCGCCCTCTTCGCGCGCCTTGATGGCGAGGGCTGCGGCGTGGGCGCCGGCGGCTGTCGTGAAGTAGGGGATTTTGTCGTACAAAGCGACGGAGCGGATTTCGCGGCTGTCCTCCACGGCGGCGTTGCCTTCGGTGGTGTTGAGGACAAGCTGAATGCCGCCGTCCTTCATCAGGTCGACCACGTTGGGACGGCCTTCGTAGACCTTTTTCACGGTCTCGCAGGAAATGCCGTGTTCGCCGAGGAATTTTGCCGTGCCGCCGGTGGCGATGACGGTAAAGCCGAGATCGGAGAGGACCTGTGCCGCCTCGACCATCTGTGGCGTCTTGTCGTCGTCCTTGATCGAGACAAACACCACGCCCTCGGACGGCAGGTTGTTGCCCGCGCCGAGCTGCGCCTTGAGGAAGGCGCGGGGGAAGCTGCGGTCCCAGCCCATGACTTCACCGGTCGAGCGCATTTCCGGCCCGAGGATGGTGTCGACGCCGGGGAAGCGGGCGAAGGGCAGCACCGCCTCCTTGACCGAGAACCACGGCATGTTGGGGTCCGCGAGGGTCATGGGGTCGGCCATCGGCACATCGGTGTCATAGTCCGTGGCCTCCGCATGGGCGGCGCGCAGCGGGAAGTCGCTGAGCTTTTCCCCGGCCATGAGGCGGGCGGCGATGGAGGCGATGGCGCTGTCGGTGGCCTTGGCCACGAAGGGCACGGTGCGCGAGGCGCGCGGGTTGACCTCGATGAGGTAGATTTCATCGTCCTTGATGGCGAACTGCACGTTCATCAGGCCGACGACATTCAGGGCCTTGGCGAGGGCGACGGTCTGGACCTTGATACGGTCGAGAACATCGGCGCCGAGCGAATAGGGCGGCAGCGAGCAGGCGCTGTCGCCGGAGTGCACGCCCGCCTCTTCGATGTGCTGCATGATGCCCGCGACGTGCACATCGGTGCCATCGCAGAGCGCGTCCACGTCAAGTTCGACCGCGCCGGAGAGGTAGCTGTCGAGCAGCACGGGGCTGTCGCCGGAGACCACGACGGCCTCGTTGATGTAGCGGCGCAGGTGGTCCATGTCGCGCACGATTTCCATGGCGCGGCCGCCGAGCACGTAAGACGGGCGGATGACCAGAGGGAAGCCGATGTCTTCGGCGATGGCGAGGGCCTGTTCGTCGGTGGAGGCGATGCCATTCTTCGGCTGCTTCAGGGACAGTTTGTTGACGAGGGCCTGGAAGCGTTCGCGGTCTTCGGCGAGGTCGATGGCGTCAGGCGTGGTGCCGAGGATCGGGATGCCTTCGGCCTCCAGCGCATTGGCGAGTTTGAGCGGGGTCTGGCCGCCGAACTGGACGATGACGCCGTGCAGCGTGCCGTTCTGCTGTTCCTTGGTCAGGATTTCCATGACGTGTTCGAAGGTCAGCGGCTCGAAGTAGAGGCGATCCGAGGTGTCATAGTCGGTGGAGACCGTCTCGGGGTTGCAGTTGATCATGATGGTTTCATAGCCCTGATCGCTGAGCGCGAAACAGGCATGACAGCAGCAGTAATCGAACTCGATGCCCTGGCCGATGCGGTTCGGGCCACCGCCAAGGACCACGACCTTCTTGCGGTCGGAGGGGCGGGCCTCGCACTCGACCTCGCCCATCATCGGGGTTTCGTAGGTGGAGTACATGTAGGGGGTCTGAGCCTCGAACTCGGCGGCGCAGGTGTCGATGCGCTTGAAGACGGCGGTGACGTTCAGATCGAGACGGGCAGCGCGGACGGCCTGTTCGGTGGTGCCGGTGAGGTTGGCGAGGCGGGCGTCGGTGAAGCCCATCATCTTGAGATCGCGCAGGCCGGCTTCGTCGGTCGGCAGGCCGTTTTCGCGGACGGTGTTCTCGGCCTCGACGATTTCGCGGATGCGGGCAAGGAACCACGGGTCGAACATGGTGGTGGCGTGGATTTCGTCGTCGGTGAGCCCGTGGCGCATGGCCTGGGCGATGGTGCGCATCCGGTCCGGGGTCTGCTGGGAGATCGCCTTGATGACGGCGGATTTCTCCGGCGCGCCCTCGATGGTGACTTCGTCAAAGCCGGTCAGGCCGCTCTCCATGGAGGCAAGGGCCTTTTGCAGGGATTCGTGGATGGTGCGGCCGATGGCCATGGCCTCGCCCACGGATTTCATCGCGGTGGTCAGATGCGGCTGGGAGCCGGGGAATTTCTCGAAGGCGAATTTGGGGATCTTGGTGACGACATAGTCGATGGTCGGCTCGAAAGAGGCCGGGGTCACCTTGGTGATGTCGTTGTCGAGCTCGTCGAGGGTGTAGCCGACGGCGAGCTTGGCAGCGATCTTGGCGATCGGGAAGCCGGTTGCCTTCGAAGCGAGCGCGGAGGAGCGGGAGACGCGCGGATTCATCTCGATCACGACCATGCGGCCGTTGTCCGGGTTCACCGCCCATTGCACGTTGGAGCCGCCGGTCTCGACGCCGATCTCGCGCAGCACGGCGATCGAGGCGGAGCGCATCATCTGGTACTCTTTGTCCGTCAGGGTCAGCGCCGGGGCGACGGTGATGCTGTCGCCGGTGTGCACGCCCATGGGATCGACGTTTTCGATGGCGCAGACGATGATGGCGTTGTCCGCCTTGTCGCGGACGACCTCCATTTCGTATTCTTTCCAGCCGAGCAGCGATTCATCGACGAGGATCTGGCCCACCGGGGAGGCATCCATGCCGGAGCGGCAATAGTGGATGTAATCCTCTCGGTTGTAGGCCACGCCGCCGCCGGTCCCGCCGAGGGTGAAGGCGGGGCGGATGATCGCGGGCAGGCCGACGTATTCCAGCGTTTCGAGCGCAATCGCGACACCCGCTTCGAGGTCGAACTTGCCTTTGGCGTTCTTGGGGGCGGTGACGATGGTGGCCTTGGGGTTTTCGAGGCCGATGCGGTCCATGGCCTCGCGGAACAGCTTGCGGTCCTCGGCCATCTCGATGGCCTCACGCTTGGCCCCGATCATCTCGACGCCGAATTTCTCCAGCACGCCCATCTCTTCAAGCGCGAGCGAGGTGTTCAGACCGGTCTGCCCGCCCATGGTCGGCAGGAGCGCGTCGGGGCGTTCCTTTTCGATGATCTTGGCGACGACCTCGGGGGTGATCGGCTCGATGTAGGTGGCGTCGGCAAGGCCCGGATCGGTCATGATCGTCGCCGGGTTGGAGTTGACCAGAATGACGCGGTAGCCCTCTTCGCGCAGCGCCTTGCAGGCCTGTGCGCCGGAGTAGTCGAATTCGCAGGCCTGCCCGATGACAATAGGCCCCGCGCCGATGATCATGATGGACTTGATGTCGGTACGTTTGGGCATGGGCTGACCTCTTGGCAAAACGGCAGGGGGCATGGGGCCGGTGACTCGGCGCCGACCCGCAAATTGTCGTGGGTTATAGACATGCGCCGGGTGGGTTCAACCCCTGTAACGCCGTTTCTGCCTGGCCCTTTGGGACGCCACGTCGCAGGGCCGGGCGCAGACACGAAAAAGCCCCCGACCGGCAGGCGGACGGGGGCGACGTGGCTGACTTTGTATCGGCCGGATCAGAGCGATTGCATCAGTTGTGTTTGCCCGGACCACTCCGGGTTCGTGACCGCATCGGCCAGAAGATACGCGACATCGCCGCGCGCGGCCTCACCGCCGGTGTCCACGTCATCGCCGAAGCGAATGTGGCGGCGGCCATCGTCATCGGTCAGCGCCACGGGGCGCAGGATTGCATAATCGAGACCGGAGGCCTTGAGGTGCTCGTCGGCGTCATGCTTGGCCTTGAGGTAATGCTCCATGTCGCCGGTTCCTTCGGGACTGCCCGCGCCGACGCTGGACAGCATGACGAAACGCGACACGCCGGACTTTTTCGACAGGTCCACCAACGCCCTGGCACCGTGCAGGTCGACCTTGTCGGTCATCTCGGGCCCCGTGCTGCTGCCGGAGCCGGCGGCGAAGATCACCGCATCGGTGCCCTCGGCCACGTCCTGCGGCAAATCGGTGAGATCGCCGTGACGCAGCTCGATGTTTGAGGGCAAGTGGCTGGTGTCGGAGCCTTCGCGCACGAGCGCGATGGGGGTGTGATTGCGGTCCTGCAGCGCGCGCACCACGCGGCGACCGGTTTTTCCTGTGGCTCCAGCGACGAGAATACGCATGGGAGGTCTCCTTTTCTGGATATGTCGGGCCTGATCGGGATCAGGGGCGGGGCGCGGTTCGCCCCGGTTTGACAGATCAACCCCCCGGACGGCATTGCGTTCCCCCGCCATGATCACGAAAAATCAACCAAACCGGGCCTATTCGGGGTATCGAGGGCCTCCGGAACGCGCCAAAGCGGCAGTCCCGGCTTGACTTCCGCGTGTCAGGCAGGTGTATCCCGCCTGACCCATTCCTTACGGCCTTTGACAAAGGATCCCGATATGCACGCCTATCGCAGCCACACCTGCGCCGATCTGACCAAGGACAACGTGGGCGACACCGTTCGCCTGTCTGGCTGGGTGCACCGCATCCGCGACCATGGCGGTATCCTCTTCATCGACCTGCGCGACCATTACGGCGTGACGCAGGTTCTGTGTGACCCGGACAGCCCCGTCTTCTCCGCCATGGAGAAGGTGCGCAGCGAATGGTGTATCCGCATCGACGGCGACGTGAAGGCGCGCGATCCCGAGTTGGTCAATGCCAAGCTGCCGACCGGCGAGGTCGAGGTTTTCGTGCGGGATCTGGAGGTGCTGGGCAGTGCCGACGAGCTGCCGCTGATCGTGTTCGGCGATCAGGAATACCCCGAGGAGACGCGCCTGAAGTATCGCTATCTCGACCTGCGCCGCGACGTCATGCAGAAAAACATGGCGATGCGCTCGGACGTTGTGGCCTCCATGCGCAAGCGGATGTGGGACAAGGGGTTCCGCGAGTATCAGACGCCGATCATCACCGCGTCGTCCCCCGAGGGCGCGCGCGATTTCCTCGTGCCGTCGCGCCTGCACCCCGGCAAGTTCTATGCTCTGCCGCAGGCGCCGCAGCAGTTCAAGCAGCTGATCATGGTGTCGGGCTTTGACAAGTATTTCCAGATCGCGCCCTGTTTCCGCGACGAGGACCCGCGCGCCGACCGCTCGCCCACGGATTTCTATCAGCTCGACATGGAGATGTCCTTTGTCGAGCAGCAGGACGTGTTCGACACGATTTCCCCGGTGATCGCCGGTGTGTTCGAGGAGTTCGGCGGGGGCCGTTCCGTGGATGCGCCTGCCGACTGGCCGCAGATCCCCTACAAGGAAGCGGCGCTGAAGTACGGCACCGACAAGCCCGACCTGCGAAACCCGATCGAGATGCAGGATGTTTCGGAGCATTTCCGCGGCTCCGGCTTTGCGATCTTCGCCAAGCTTCTGGAGCAGGACGGCACACAGATCCGGGCGATTCCCGCGCCGACCGGCGGCTCGCGCAAGTTCTGTGACCGGATGAACGCCTTCGCGCAGAAGGAAGGGCTGCCCGGGATGGGCTATATCTTCTGGCGTGATCAGGGCGAAGGCATGGAGGCGGCCGGTCCGCTGGCCAAGAACATCGGACCGGAGCGCACCGAGGCGATCCGCCAGCAGCTTGGCCTTGGGGTCGGCGATGCGGCCTTCTTCCTTGGCGGCAAGCCGGCGGCGTTCGAGCGGGTCGCGGGCAAGGCGCGCGATGTGATCGGCGCGGAGCTTGGCCTGACGGACGAGAACCGCTTTGCTTTTGCCTGGATCGTCGATTTCCCGATCTACGAGAAGGACGAAGAGACCGGCGCGGTCGATTTCGAGCACAACCCGTTCTCGATGCCGCAGGGCGGGATGGATGCGCTGATGGGCGATCCGCTGGCCGTGAAGGGCTATCAGTATGATCTTGCGTGTAACGGGTACGAGCTGGTGTCCGGCGCGATTCGGAACCACAAGCCGGACGTGATGCTCAAGGCGTTCGAGCTTGCCGGCTATGGTGCCGAGGAGGTGAAATCGCGATTTGGCGCGCTGTTCCAGGCGTTCCACTACGGCGCCCCGCCGCACGGGGGCTGCGCTGCGGGCATCGACCGGATCGTGATGCTGCTCGCCGATCAGCAGAACATCCGCGAGGTCATCATGTTCCCGATGAACCAGCGCGCCGAAGATCTGATGATGAACGCGCCGAGCGATCCGTCGTCCGATCAGCTCATGGAGCTGGGCCTGCGGGTTATTCCGCAGGACTGAGCCCCGGTATTCGCTTGAACCAAAACGCCCCGCGCCGGATCGGTCGCGGGGCGTTCGTTTTTTGCGGGCCGGACGGTGGCCCCTGCGTTCAGGATGACAGTTCGGCTGCCACGACAACCGACCCGTAGACAAAGAAAAGACCAAGCATGGTCAACGCGGCGATCCCGAGGATCGCAAGACGCGCCAGCTCATCTCGCTGTTTGGCGACGTCTTCGCCGGCGATTTCAAGCGTCCGTTGATTGACGCTTCTCTTAACCATTACCAAGGGAAGCAGCAAAGCAAGTGTCACTGCAACCATCACCAGAGCGGCTTGCGTACCCATAGCCATTACCTCCGTTGTTGATTTCAACAATAGATTGCAGAGCGAATGTGGCATGTCTGCGTTGCAGATATGGGGATTTAAAGTTTTATTAACCATTACAGCCCCGAAATCGCCGGATTCCAGGGCCGCACTCTTAACACCGGCGCCTGCGCCGATGTTTTCCTGGTGCCGCGCTGCCGGGCCCGGCTTAGGCAGCTGTCCCTGCGCTGCCCGCCGGGTGCCTGTCCCCCGGGCGGCGCGGCGATTCAGATCGCGACGCGTTCGGACAGCCGGTCCTGGATCAAGGCAGCAACGCGGGCAGTGACCGCCTGCAGAGGTTGACCACGGGTGCGCGCCTCCGCCAGATCGCGGGCGGCGGCTTCGAGCGTATTGTCCCCGGCGCTGTTGGCCACGCCCCGCAGGAATTGCGCGACATAGTCGAGCATACGCCCGTCGCCGCGCTCGTCGAGAACATCGGCGGCATGCGCCATGTCATCGCGATAAGACAGCGGATCGGGACGCACCGGATCGTCACTGACAAGGCGCGGGCCGGTGGGCCGCCGCTCGGGCGGGAGCGCGGAGAGGATCACGCTCTGGAAGGCGACGACGGATTCGATCGGCTTGGCGAGGAACCCGTCCGCCCCGGCGGCCATCGCCGCGTCCTGTGCAAAGCTGTCGCCGCTTGTCCCCAGGATCACATCGATTCGCGGTGTCGTTGCAACCAGATCCGCAATCAGGTCCGCACCGGAGCCATCCGGCAGGCCAAGATCAATCACCGCCACAGAGGGGCGATACACCTGCAGGTGCCTGCGCGCCGATTTGATACAGTCGGCCCGGCGGATGCGCGCGCCGGAGCGCAGGCACAACAAACGCATGGCGTCACAGGCAAATCGGCTGTCTTCAACCACCAGCACGGTCAGCCCCAGCAGCGGGCGCGTCGCAGTCGGGCGGCGGTACAGTTCAAGGTCGTCAGAGTAATCGTCCATGATCCTCTCCAATGGCAGCTATTAACCCATCGTGACCCTGAGTCGGTGAATAAGCGGTTAAAGGACGCACCGGCTTGTCCGACCCCGCCACCCAAGCCATAACCTGTGGCAAACTGGACACCCAAACGCCACCAATGGAGAACTCCGCATGATCGGTCGTCTGAACCATGTCGCCATTGCCGTCCCGGATCTGGACGCCGCCGCCGAACAGTACCGCAGCGCGCTTGGCGCGACAGTCGGCGCACCGCAGGATGAACCGGACCACGGTGTGACCGTGATCTTCATCGAGCTGCCCAACACCAAGATCGAATTGCTCTACCCGCTGGGCGAGGACAGCCCGATCAAGGGTTTCCTTGAAAAAAATCCGTCCGGCGGCATCCATCATGTCTGTTACGAGGTCGATGACATTCTCGCCGCGCGCGATCACCTCAAGCAAACCGGCGCCCGTGTGCTTGGCAGCGGCGAGCCCAGGATCGGCGCCCATGGCAAGCCTGTGCTGTTCCTGCATCCCAAGGACTTCAATGGCTGCCTCGTGGAATTGGAGCAGGTCTGATGGGTATCACTTCCGGCCTCGTGCTTTATGCGGTTCTTTGGTTCCTGACCTTCCTCGTGGTGATTCCGATTCGGCTTCAGACGCAGGGCGATCTGGGCAACGTGGTGCCCGGCACCCACGCCGGCAGCCCGGAAGTTCACAACCTGAAGAAAAAGGCCTGGATCACCACCGGCATTTCCGCCGTGATCTGGGCGATCCTGGCCTGGATCATCCTGAGCGGGGCCATCACCGTGCGTGACATCGATGGTTGGATGGCCAATCGGATGGCCCCGGCTGCGCAGACGCAGGACTAGGCCCCTCCACCGGTCCCGTACGCGGACTGGGGCACCCGGCACGGCCGCCGCGCCGCGCTGGGTGTCTTTGGTCCTGAAATACCTCGGGGGAGGCTCGCAGAGCCGGGGGCGGAGCCCCATTGCGCGCCGAAGGCGCGCCGGTCGCCTCGCGCAAGCGAGGCGAAACCCCGTCACCCTCAGCGATGCAGCCGGTGATAGATATGCGTGAAGGTCGCAGCCCCCAGCACCGGAACCAGAAGATTGACCAGCGGCACGGTCAGCGGCACCGCCATCAGCGCGCCTGCGGCCCAAACGGTCGCAAGGTTGCGACGCCACAGCGCCTTGGCCTCGATGCGCCCGACGCGCCGTGACGCGGCGAGCGTGAAGTACTCCCGCCCCAGCAGGAAGCCGTTCAGCGCCCAGAAGATAAACGGCGCAAAGGGCGGCAACAGCGCATAGAGCACCAGCGCCGCGATGTTGGCCGCAATCAGGATGCCGAGGAAGGACAGCGTATCGCGCAGCCCCTCTGCGAAGCCAAGCGGCTGTGCGGGCGGCAGTTGCGGGTAGTGGCGATCCTCCACCGCGTCGGCGACTTCATCGAGGAACAGCGAGGTGATGGCGGAGGCTACCGGCACCATCAGGAACACCGAGAGCACAAGTGTCAGCGGGATCGCGGCCCAGCTGATCACATCGTCGATCCATGTCACCTCGCCGATCCAGGGAAGCGTCACGCTGTCGCCCACCATCCATCCCACGCCCCATGCAAAGGCGAGATAAAAGCCGAAGAGCAGCAGGATGGTCAGGCCGACACCGCGCAGCAGGACGCTGCGAAAGCGTCTGTCGCCGAGTTGCGCAAGCGCGCTGAGAAAGGCGGAGATGATCATTCCTCGACCCAGGTGGTGATGGCGCCGAGGTCCGGGCGCGGGCGTTCCGGCGGCGTTGCACCTTCCGTGCCGATGTGGATCAGCCCGGCGAGGCTTTCATGCTCTGCCAGTCCCAGCGCCTCTGAGAGAAAATCGCGGTCGTGGCTGGCCCAGCCTGAGAGCCAGTTCGCCCCCCATCCGCTTGCCAGCGCCGCATTGAGCAGGGCGAGGCAGGCCGCACCGGCCGAGTATGTCTGTTCGATCGGGGGGATTTTGTCGCTGGGTTTCTGCACCTCGACGACGGCCACGCAGAGCGGGCTGGTCTCATAGGCCTGTGCGGCCTTCACGATGTCTGCCTCGTCCTTGCCAAGGCGCACCCCTGCGCGGCGGATTTCCTGCGCCATGCGCTGCATCGCCGCCCCTTCGAGCACGATGAACCGCCATGGTTCCAGCTTGCCGTGGTCCGGTGTGCGGGCGGCCGCAGTGAGGATCGGCAACAGCGCAGCGCGGTCCGGTCCCGGTCCCTTGAGCGTCTTGGCCGGGCGCGAGCGGCGGGTTAGAAGAAAGTCGAGGGCGGCTTGGTTCACGTCGGGCATGGCACTTCCAGTTTGTTCCTTGCCTCTATGTCAGCGCTCGGGCCAGGGGATTCAACCGGCAAGTTGCAAGATCCCGGCGGGGGCGCTAGGCCAGAGCCATGAAAACCCCCGATTTATCCGACCTTGCGGTGCCCGGCGCACAGATTGCCGTGCGGGTCACGCCGAAGGCATCGCGCAACCGGATCGAGCGCGCGGACGACGTGCTGCGGGTCTACGTGACAACGGTGCCCGAGGGTGGCAAGGCGACGGTGGCGGTGGTCAAGCTGTTGGCCAAGGCGCTCGGCATCCCGAAGACGCGGCTGGTGCTGGTGCGGGGCGAAACCGCGCGGGACAAGCTGTTCCGAATCGACCCTTAGCCTTTTGGCCCGGCGCGGCGGGTGTAGACCCCTTCGGGCAGCCCCAGCGCGGCAATCAAGTCGTTCAGCTGGGTGATCGAGAGGGTCACCGTGACCGGCGCATCGCGGCGCGGATCGAACTGTTCGATGGTGATGCATTCCTCGAAATTCGAAATAACCACGTCTTCCTGGAGCGGCGTCTGCCCCTCGTCGACGAGTGTGATGACGGTGGCGTCAAAGTCGTGCTCGATGCTGAACATGGGATCAGCCTATGCGCCGGCGTCCGGCTCCGCAAGGGCGGCGCGCATCGGGGAGCGCCCTGCGGTGATGGCAGCGGGAACACGGTTGCGGCATCGCCTCAGATCGGGTCTGGCCCCGCGCCGGAACGCGGCCTATCGTGCTGCGGTACGCGTCCATGATCCGGATTACCCATGAATCGTCTCTTGCCGCTTTTGCTGGTCCTCCTGGCCGCCTGCACGGAAATGCCCGCGCCGCCCTCCTCCGGCCGGTCCCCGGCGGAGGAAACGCAGCGGCAGGACACGCCTGCGGAAGCGGCGGTGCGCAATCGCGCGGGCCGCGCGGCCCAGCAGTTCATCACCGTGGTCGAGACGGTAGAGCCCGTGGCCGAGCAGGTTTGCCGGCAGCAGTCCTTCGGGTTGAACTGCAATTTCCAGATCGTCGTGGACGACCGCCCCGGTCAGCCGCCGAATGCGTTTCAAACCGTCGACGACAACCGGCGGCCAATCATTGCCTTCAATCTTGCCCTGATCGCGTCGGTGAAGAATGCGGACGAGCTGGCCTTCATCATGGGCCATGAGGCGGCGCATCACGTGCTCGATCACATCGGCAAGACCCAGCAGAGCGCCACGGTCGGCGCGGTGATCTTCTCCGGCATTGCCGCGCTTGGCGGCGCGGATGAGGCGGGCATTCGCAGCGCCGAAGAGCTTGGCGCGACGGTGGGGGCGCGGACATATTCCAAGGATTACGAGCTGGAGGCGGACCGGCTTGGCACGATCATCGCCGCGCGGGCGGGATATGATCCGGTGCTGGGCGCGCTGTTCTTCAACCGTATTCCCGATCCCGGCAACCGGTTCCTCGGCTCGCATCCGCCCAACCGGGCACGGATGGACATCGTGCGCCAGACCTATGCCGCGATGCAGCCGGGCAGCTGAGACCGCCGGCGCGTCCGGCCCCTCGCCCTCAAATCGCCCTCGTTGACCTGAGTCAAAGCGCAGTTTTCTGCGTTGCGTAGTCTTGGCGGCACCCGTCCGGACGAGAGAGGGAGTCGGATCAATGCACAACCGAACGACGTTGAAACGCCACGCGTACCTTGTGGACGAGATGGCCAAGGTCCAATCCGTGGATCTCGAAGAGCAGATCCTGCGCGGCGCCCTGAGCGTTTCCGAGCTGGAAGATGCGGTGCTGCGCTGCATCGGCTGCAGCCAGCCCTGCGCCTGCGAAGGATGGCTGGCCACGCAGCAGGCACCCGCGGCGGCCCCGCCGTCCTATTGCCGCAACACGGAGCTGTTCGCGGATCTGAAGAAAGCCGCGCAATGAGACCGCTGCGCGATCAGGCCGACGCGCGCCCGGTCCGCCCACTCGGCGCCACGCGCGCGCACTACTGGATGGTGCAGCGCATGGCCAAGGCCACCGGCGTCGATCTCGTTCAGGCGGCAGAGCGGGCGGCGCTGAGCCAGGACGATTGGGCGCGCATGGTGACCCGCTGTCGCGGCTGTGAATGGGTGCAGGGCTGCAGCCATTGGCTGGAGCAAGGAACCGATGCCCTGCGCCCCTGCCCCGACGGCTGTGCCAACCAGGGCGTATTTGCGCGGCTGGCGTGCGAAGAGGAGGCATAGAACATTGGCAATGATGCTTGGCGATCCGGCCCGACATTTTTTCATGACACGCAGCGTGGCACGGGTCATGGGGCTTAGTCTATATGATGCGGTGCAGAGCGGGGCTCTCAGCGCGGAAGGCTATTCGCGCATGGTGACGCAATGCCGGGGCTGCGCACTTGTCGAATCCTGCGAGGCATGGCTGGCGCGGCAGACGGCGCTGAGCGTCGCTCCGCCGCCGGGGTGTTGCAATGGCGCGGAACTGACGCGGCTGCAAAAAGCGGGCTGAACCCCTTCCAGCGCCTGAAAGACATAAGAACGCGCCCGGATCGGGGCGCGTTGGCCGTTTCAGGCGCGCAGGTTCTTTGCCGATTCCTTGATGGCGTCGTATTGGCCCGAGGGTCGGTACGGCCAGAGATATTCGTCCAGAACCGCCTCCGTCGCCATCGGGCTGATGCCGAGATCAGCAAAGCCTTTTGCCCCGTCGGAGACAACATTGTCCGATTTCAGTGTTTTCACCTGATCGCGGGTGATCTGCGCCGGGATCAGCCCGAAGGTGATGCTGCTGACCAGATCGGAGACAGACCCGATGATCCCGCCCAGCCAGAACGGCATGTTGAGAATCAGACGGCGGCGACGGATGGCGCCAAGCATTTCGCGGATCAGACCGGAGAAGCTGACCACGTCGGGACCGCCAAGCTCGTAGATGCCGCCCTCGGCCTCGCCCAGAACGCCCTTGACCGCGGCCTGCGCCACGTCATCGACGTAGACCGGCTGAAACTTCGTATTGCCACCGACCAGCGGGATCACCGGCGAGACGCGTGTCATCTTGGCGAAGCGGTTGAAGAATTCGTCCTCCGGGCCAAAGATCACCGACGGTCGCAGGATCACGGCGTCCGGCATATGCTCCAGCACGCCAGCCTCGCCCTTGCCCTTGGACGTGGCGTAGAGACTGTCGCTTTCGGCCTCGGCGCCGATGGCGGAGAGGTGGACCATGCGGGCGACGCCCATCTCGGCTGCGATTCGGGCGATGCGCCCGGCGCCCTCATGCTGGACCGCATCGAAGTTGTTCTTGCCACCCTTGTCGAAGGTTCCGACGCAGTTGACCACCGCATCGGCGCCGTTCATCACGGCGCGGACGCTGTCATCGTCGCGGATATTGCAGAAAACCGGCTCCACCTGACCCACCGCACCGTAAGGACGAACGAAGATTGCCTCGTTCGGGCGGCGGACAGCGACTCGGACGCGCCAACCCTCTTTGGCCATGCGACGCGCGATATAGCGTCCGACAAAACCGGACCCCCCATAAATGGTGACGAGCTTGGACATCTTGCGTCTCCTGTCGGTGGTTACCGGCTTTGAAATACCCCTCCGGGGCCGCTGCTGCAAGGCGCCCGAATGCCGCGTGCGCGTCTTTTCAAAAAGATTGTTGACACCCCCCTGTATGACGCTTAAACGCCTGCCTCACCAACCCCGTGCCCAGATGGCGGAATTGGTAGACGCGCTGGTTTCAGGTACCAGTGGCCGAAAGGCCGTGGAGGTTCGAGTCCTCTTCTGGGCACCATGGAAAGCCCCTAAGGTTCTGGCCTTAGGGGCTTTTTTGATTTTGGAGGTCGACCAATCCGATTTGCATCCGCGGTCGCGGCGGATCAGAGGTTGATGCTTGCCCCCCCTGCTCAACCACGCGAGAAAAAATGTCTCTTTCGCGATCGTGCGGTGCATGACCTTGCCGGAGCGTGGATCGCTGTATTGCAGCCCTGACGGCACGAAGGGTCGCGGCGCGCTGGTTCATGGCGCATTCGTCCGCTCCGAAGCGGCGATCAGACCATGGGATCACGCGCCTAGAACGTCCCCCATTCGAGACCGTATTTTGCGAGGTATTTGCGCAGCCGGTCGGCATCGTTGCGGCTTGCCCGCTGGGCGCGGGAGACGGCAAACAGGCGGCGGCCCGCGTCGCTGAGACTGGCCGCGGTGCGGCAGATGCGGATGACTTCGGCCAGCTGCACGCGGTCGAACGGATCGAGCGGCGGCGCATCGGGACCGAGCGCCTCGGCCACAAGGCGGGCATCGGTGTTGGCCTCCGCACTGCTCCAATCGACCTGCAGAGTCTCGATCTCCGTATCGACCATGGACCGGGTGATGCGGCCACGCGGCGCGAGGGTGCACAGGCGGCGAACAGATGCGCCGAAGTCGCGGAAATTGCCGGGCCAGCGGGTGGCCGGATCACGGGCAAAGCGCAGGTAGCGGTCGCGCGCGTCGGTGTTGAAACCGGTCTGCATGCCAAGGCTGCGCTCGGCCCGGGCAAGTTCGAACGCGAGGTTCGCCTCTATATCTTCCGGGCGCTCGCGCAGTGGCGGCAGGACAAAGCGCCACATACTGAGCCGAGCCAGAAGATCGGGGCGAAAGGTGCCATCGGCGGCAAGCCGGCGCAGGTCCCTGCCCGCGCCGGCAATCACGTTAAAGCGGCTGGAAACCTCGTGATCGGAGCCGATGGGATAGAAACGCCCGGTCTCGATCGCATGGAGCAAAACGGATTGCGCATCAGCGCCCAGCGCGTCGATCTCGTCGAGGAACAGCGTGCCGCCATCCGCCTCGCGCAGCAGACCGCTGCGTTCCGTGCCGGGCAGGCCAGTGTGACTGCGCCTTTGGCCAAAGAGCGTCGCCATGGCGTCCGGCCCGTTCAGCGTGGCGCAGTTGACATGGACAAGGCGCCCTTTGACGCGGCGGCGGTCCAGTTTGAGATTGTGGATGCGGTCGGCCAGCTCGGTCTTGCCCGTGCCCGTCTCGCCCAAAAGCAGGATCGGCGCGTCCGATTGGCTTGCCACCAGTTCGATGCGGTCGATCAGGGCGTTGTAGACCGGGTTCTTCGTCGCGATACCGCCCTTGAGTTGGTCGCTGTATTCGCGGGACAGTTCGTCGAAGCGCTGTTGCAGGGCGTTGTAGCGCGACAGGTCGAGGTCAATCACGTCCATCGTGCCGATCGCTGCCTCGCCGCGGGGCGGGCCGGTCTGGATCAGGTGGGCGGGGACGTGGCGGCTTTCGGTCAGCAGGAACCAGCAGATCTGCGCGACGTGGGTGCCGGTGGTGAGATGCACGTGATAGCGCTCGCGGTCTTCATCGAAGCCGTAATCGCGGGCAAAGTCGAAGAGCTTGCCATAGACCTCCTGAAAGTCCCACGGGTTATCGAGATCGAATTGATGCAGCAGGACTTCGGTGTCAGGCGACAGGGCGCGCAACTCCTGCGCCGTGCCATGGGCGAGACGGCTGAATTTGGTGTCATAGAGCAGTTCGAGCCTGTCGACGGCGAAACCGTCTTGCTCGAGCAGGCTGCGAGTCGGCTTCCAGCGACGCTTTTTGCCCGCGTCGAGCTGTGATCCGAGGAAGCCAATGACGACGTTTCTCATACACCCTATCCAGAATGATAAATCTCGATACATTTGGATCGTATAGATTTTGACGTGGCACGGCAAACGCCAAAATACCAAACACTATCAATGCCTTGTGCGCTTCTTCGATTTGTTTCGGACCTGCCCGTTCTTCATGGCAAAACAAGCTCACCAAAGAGAAGGACGAGAGACAATGGCAAACAAATCCGTGTTTGCATCGATGAAAGGCCGGTTCGCCAAGGCAACCGCGAGGAACGCCGAAGGCGCGCCGGCCTACCGCTACACCGATGCGCATGCCTTGGCGCAGGTGGCCGTGACCGGCACCTTTGGGGGCATGTTCTACACCAACCCGGCGGACGAATTGGACTATGTTTTGGATCTGGCCGAAACGGTCGATCCGCTGTTCCTCGGGCAAACGGCGATTTATGCCCGCGAGACGGGGTACATGAAGGACATGCCGGCGGTTCTTCTGGCGGTGCTGGCCCGGCGTGATCCGCCGCTGTTCCGCGCGGTTTTCCCCCGTGTCGTGACCAACGGCAAGATGCTGCGCAATGTGGTGCAGGTCATCCGCTCCGGAACCACGGGGCGCAAGTCGCTTGGCTCGGCGCCGAAGGCGATGGTGCAAAACTGCCTGAACGGGGCGTCCGATCGGGCGCTTCTGAACGCCAACATCGGCAATGACCCGTCGTTGGCGGATGTCATCAGGATGGTGCACCCGAAGCCGGTGTCGAAAGAGCGCGAAGCGCTGTTTGCCTGGATCGTGGGCCGCCCGTGCGAGGCCCGTCTGCTGCCGCAGGCGGTTCAGGACTGGATGGCGTTTTCGAAGGCGGGCGAAGGTCCGGTGCCGGACGTGCCGTTCCAGATGCTGACGCAGCTTCCGCTGTCGCCGCAGCACTGGGCGGGGGTGGCTCGCAAGGGATCGTGGCAGATGGTGCGTCAGGGTCTGAACACCTTCCTGCGTCGCGGCGCCTTCGATGTGCCAGGAACGGTGGAGCATGTGGCCGCTTTGCTGCTCGATCCGGAGGCGATCAGAAAGGCGCGTGCCTTTCCGTACCAGTTGATGGTCGCGGCGCAGCACGTCTCCCCGGAGATGCCGGAGGCCATCGTGGACGCGCTGCATGAGGCGATGGAAATCGCGGTGCAGAACGTGCCGAAGGTCGCGGGTCAGGTTGTTGTCTGTCCGGACGTGTCCGGCTCCATGCTGTGGCCGGTGACAGGCTACCGTTTGGGCGCGACGTCCAGGGTCCGCCATGTGGATGTGGCAGCCTTGGTCGCGGCGGCGTTCCAGCGGGTGAACCGTGGCTGCACGGTGCTGCCGTTCGAGGTGAAGGTTCGGGATCTGCGTCTGCGCAAGCAGGATTCGATCCTGACCAATGCCGAGCGTCTGGCCGCGCTGGCGGGGGGCGGGACAAACTGTTCCGCGCCGCTGAAGTGGCTGAACGATCGTGGGCGCGCCCCGGACCTCGTGGTCTTCGTGTCCGACAACCAATCCTGGGTGGATGCCGGGAACGGGCGTCAGGGCACGGCGATGATGCGCGAATGGGCGCTGATCAAACGGCGCAACCCGAAGGCGCGTTTGGTCTGCATCGATATCGCCCCTTATGGGACGACGCAGGTGCAGACGCGCGACGACGTGCTGAATGTCGGCGGCTTCTCCGATGTGGTCTTTGACCAGATCGCGGCGTTTGCCGAAGGGCGCACCGGCGGCGACCACTGGGTCCGCGAGATCGAAAGGATCGCGGTTTGAGATGAGGCCCCGGATCAGGTCCGGGGCTGCGAAGAGAACGCGTCTGGCGGCGGGAGACTGCCGCCAGACATTGGAAAAATGAACACTTCGGGCGGAATGCCTGCGGGATTACAGCTTCAACCTGTCAAAGATCTCGCAAGACCCTTGTCCGCCTGACCCAAAAACGAAGGAAGAAACTCGGCGAATGCCGGTGGAACTACAGCGCTGTTAACGCCCGGGTTGCGGGTTCGAGT
Source organism: Pacificoceanicola niger (assembly GCF_048553275.1). NCBI lineage: Bacteria > Pseudomonadati > Pseudomonadota > Alphaproteobacteria > Rhodobacterales > Roseobacteraceae > Pacificoceanicola > Pacificoceanicola niger. The sequence goes on along the minus strand of NZ_JBLZMW010000014.1, from coordinate 43,551 downwards.
CCCGTCGCGGCCGCCATACCGTTATGGCCGCGTAGCTCAATTGGTAGAGCAGGTTTGTTTCACCAAACACCTTGTCGCCGAGGTTATAGAACACGAAGGACACCTCCCGGCGAATGCCGACGGAACTACATGGCTCCACTTTCCGGACAGGCCGAGCGGGTTCGACTCCCCTCCTTGCCGGCGCCCATATGGCAAACGCATTCGCCCATTTCGGATGCGGGGCGGGCCCCGGATTGTTTCGTCACAGGGCGCGCTGCGCCCGATTTGTCGCCGGGAGCAAAAACGCGGGGCATGTCCGCGGGGCGATCAGAGACGGATTCATTGGCTGTGACGGCCTTGTCCCGGTTTGGATGGAAGGAAAGAGTATGAGTGAGACGATGACATATGACCCCGTGACGGGCGAGCACCTCAAGGACTGGGGGCATCGGCCCGGCAAGCAATTTCCGGAACTGCTGGAGCGCGCCAATGCGCTGCGGGCCGAAGGCTATGGTTTGGTGAAAATCCGGATGGAACTGGAGGGGGAGATCCCGCCGGTGCCGGATACGCTGGACCTGCGCGCGCATGGCGCGGTGGCGTTTCATGAGAACATCGAGTTCGAGGGCGCGGATGAGGAGGACAATGTCCAAAAGGTCCGCGAGACGATGACCGAGTTGATGCGCACCCCGACGATCGAGGCCGGGGCGATCATGCCCGATGCCTGCCCCGCGGGGCCTGTGGGGACGATCCCCGTGGGCGGCGTGGCGGCGGCGCGCAATGCGATCCATCCGGGGATGCATTCGGCTGACATTTGCTGTTCGGTGATGATCACCGATCTGGGCGATGCGGACCCGAAGGCGGTGCTGGATGCAGCCACGAGCGTGACGCATTTCGGCCCCGGCGGGCGGGCGCAGGGCAAGCGGTTCACCACATCGCTCAAGCTGCTGGATGCGTTCCGGGAGAACGTTTTCCTGGATAACCCGAAAAGCCTGCGCATGGCGCAGGAACATATGGGCACGCAGGGCGACGGAAACCATTTCCTGTTCGTGGGGCGCTCGCGCAAGACCGGGCGGACGGCGATTGTCACCCATCACGGCTCGCGGGGGCCGGGGGCGGTTCTGTACAAAAACGGCATGGCCGTGGCCGAACGGTTCCGCAAGCTGCTCTCGCCCGGGACGCCGAAGCAAAACGCCTGGATTCCGGCGGATACGGAGGAAGGCCGGGCCTACTGGGAGGCGCTGCAACTGATCCGCAAGTGGACAAAAGCCAACCACAACGCGATCCATCAGGCAACCGTGGAGGCGGCCCGGGCCGATGTGGGAGACCGCTTCTGGAACGAGCATAACTTCGTCTTCAGGCGCGGCGATCTCTACTACCACGGCAAGGGGGCGACCCCTGCATGGGATGGCTATGCGCAGGATGCGACGGGGCTGACGCTGATCCCGCTGAACATGTCCGAGCCGGTGCTTGTCGTCAAAGGCAGGGATGCGGGGCATGGCCTTGGGTTCAGCCCGCATGGCGCGGGGCGCAACTTCTCGCGCTCCGAGCACAAGCGGCGCATGGGGTCTGTGACGCCGGATGAGATGCTGCGGACGGAGACGGCGGGGCTGGACATCCGGTTCCATGCGGGCGCTGTCGATGCCTCGGAACTGCCGTCGAGCTACAAGAGCGCAGCAAGCGTGGTTCGCCAGATCAAGCAGTATGATCTTGCCACGATCGAGGACTACATCGACCCCTACGGCTGTATCATGGCGGGGGACGTCCCGCCGTTCTGGAAAAACAGGAAAAAGGGGCGGCGCTGACAACGCGCCGTCCTTTGGGTCGCCCCCATGGGCCAGGGCTCTCGCGACAGGCGCGCGTCCAGGTCAAACCGATCAGATATCGACCGTGACCGCCCCAATGGGATTGGAGCAGCAGGCAAGGATGAATCCGGCGTCGATGTCGTCCTGGGAAATGCCGCCGTTGTGGACCATATGGACCTGCCCCGAGAGCTTCTTGACCTTGCAGGTGCCGCAAACGCCAAACGTACAGCCCGACGGAATATTCAGCCCCGCCCCCTTGGCCACGGCAAGAACCGTATCGGTTTCCGTACAATCCGCTGTCACATCGGACGCGGCGAAGGTGACACTGGCCTCTGCCGCATCATCGAGCACGACATCATCCGTCTCCGGCAATTGCGCTTCGGTCTTGACCGGCGCCTGGAAGCTCTCCTGATGGTAGCGGTCCATGTCATAGCCAAGACCGATCAGCATCTCGCGCACCGCAGCCATGAAAGGCTCTGGCCCGCAGCAATAGACATCGCGTTCCAGGTAATCGCTGGCGATCAGGCCAATCATGATCTGATTGAGGCGCCCGCGCAGACCGGTCCAGACCTGATAGGGGTCGTCTTCTTCAACAATGAAATGCAGCTTCATCTGCGGCACGCGCGAGGCCATGTGCTCCAACCGTTGGCGTCCGATGATATCGGAGGGCCGCCTGGCGCAATTCAGAAAGACCACGTCGATCCCGGTGCCGCGATCATACAGGTAGGTGGTCATCGACAGCGACGGCGTGACGCCGGAGCCTGCTGAAATGAAAAGATACTTCCTGGTATCCCGGGTCGGGAGGGTGAAGATGCCCGCCGGGCCGGTGGCCTTGATCCGCATGCCTGGCCGCAGGTGATCAAGCATCCAGCGCGTGCCGATGCTGCCTTCCTGCGCCTTGACCGTGACCGTGAGCGACAGCGGCCGCGAGGGCGACGAGGAGATCGTATAGGTCCGCCAGACCGTGCCGCCGGGCACCGGCAGCTCCAGCGTCAGGAACTGGCCCGGCAGATATTTGAACATGCTGCCGCTGGGCGCGACAAAACCGAAGGTCGCCGTGTTCGGCGCTTCGGGCACGACCGAGCAGCATTCCAGCGGCTCATCGTCGGTCCAGATGCCGCTGTCCGCGTCGGCGGTAAAGGTGTTGTCGAGGCTCATGGCTGTCACTCCGCCGCAACGGCCGCAGGGCCGGTGATCGCACGGATCAGCGTCCTTGCGTACCAATCCACGAACTGCATGTTGCCGGCTTCTTGGGTCGGCGAATAGGGGCCGGGTTCATAGGCGGGCGAGAGGATGCCGCGCTGGTTGTTTTCGACGACCTCGCGGTCCTCGTCGTTGGTGGCGATCCAGACTTCGGTCAGCCGATTGAGGTCGTAATCCCGCCCCTCGACCGCGTCCTTGTGAACCAGCCACTTGGTACAGACCTCGGTTTGCATCGCGCTGATCGGTGTGACGCGGAAGACAATCGCGTGATCGGACAGGAAGTGGTTCCACGTGCCCGGATATTTGTACTTGAGCAGGCTCCCGGCGTCCTTGAACGGCAAGGAGGAATTGGGCAGGGACACGGCAACCTTGCCATCCATGGTGTAACTCTCGCCGCCGCCGAGCAGAGGGGTGCGCACAAACCGCCAATCGCCCTGATCGGCCTCGACAAAGGCTGTCGCCGCCCCCGCAGCCGCGCAGCGTTCGGCATGGCGGGCCTGAAGCTCCGACATCTCGCCTTGCTCATCCTTGCTGATCAGGCGTGGATCTTCGGGAAAGGTGCGGCAGAGCGAGGGATGGTTGCCGGAGCAATGATAACACTCCCGGTTGTTCTCCCAGACCAGCTTCCAGTTGCCCTCCTCGATGATCGTGCTTTCGAAGGCGACCTTGGAGTTTTCCAGATCATGCGGCGACATATAGCGCGTGGCCTGTGCTTCGAGGCCGGACAGATCAGGCGCGTGCTCCGCAAGGCAGATGTAGACCATCCCGCGCACATTGCGGCAGTGGACCGGCTTCAAACCATGTTTGGCCGGGTCGAAATCCGGTCCCATGTCGCGCGCCCAGAGCAGGCGACCATCGAGTTCGTAGGTCCATTGGTGATAGGGGCAGACGAGCTTGGGGTTCGTCCCCTTCTTCGTCTTGCACAAAACCGAACCCCGATGGCGGCAGGAATTGTGGAACGCCCGGATCGCACCGTCGGTCCCGCGTACGATGACCACGGAATAGGCCCCGACCTCGTGAACCACATAGTCGCCGACCTTGGGGATCTCGCAGGCCGGAATGGAGAAGAGCCAGTCGCGGTACCAGATCTTCTCCAGATCGACCTGAAACACGCCGGGATCGCAGTAAAGGTCCTGTGGCAGGGAATGAGCGGGCTTTCGGCGCATGAGCTGGGCCAGAACATCCGGTTCACGCAGCATGAGGCATCTCCTGTGGGGCGCCGGACAGAGGGGACAGTGCCCGCACTGGCCTGAACGAGGCATTAACAAGGGTTTCACGGCAAGCGCGCGAGTCAGGGACATCCCGCGCTGTGTCATCGCAAGACTGTCACCAATTGCTCCGGCGGTATGACCGGTTTGCGACTTCCGGGAAATCTATCGCGACTTGGCTGTCAATCCGGAGGCCAGTGGCCGTGGGCGGATCTCGAAACTGCCTGAAATACTGGCAGATTTTGTACGACCACGGGCGTTTCTCCGGCCTGAACGGCGCACCCGGCGTCTTGAATTTCCCCAACCGGGGAAGGCCCGGCGGGTGGGATGGCGCGGCTGCCGCCCTCCAGGTCCTGACACGGAGCGAGGTCGAGACCCAGTCCGAGTTCAGTCCGGACCCGAGCATTTTCGACCGTACGGACGTGTTCAGCCGCACCGCCGCCGATGCGGCGCGGGCCGGGCCCGTAGTCCTACCGCTGGTACTTCTGTCCTGAATCCGGCAGGGTGCGACGCCATACGAGTAACAGACAAAGTCACATGCCATGCGCCTTTCGAAATTTACAGACTATTCCCTGCGCGTGTGTCTTTATCTCGGTGCGCATGGCGGGCGCCGCGTCTCCATTGCCGAAATCGCGCGGGCACATGGGTTGTCCCAAAGCAACCTGATGAAAGTGGTGACGCAGCTTGTGGATGGCGGCTTCGTCAAATCCACGCGCGGGCGCAGCGGCGGCATTGAACTGGCCAGCCCTCCGCGCGCCATCACGGTCGGAGCCATTGCCCGCTATATGGAAGGCGATTCCGCCATGGTCGATTGCGCGACATGCATCCTGCACGGTAAATGCGGACTGGTTCCGGCGCTGAAGCGGGCCAAGATGGCGTTTTATGGCTATCTGGAGCAAATCAGCCTAGCGGACGCCCTTGCTGCCAATCCCGCGACCCTCGGCATTTTGCAGGACGCCGCCGCAGACGGCACAGCGCCACCCCTCGACGCAACGTAACGCGACGGGGAATCGCACTGTGCGCCGGGGCGGCGGCGCGCGGGGGGGGCAGTTTCGCATTCGGCCATGTTTCAAGCCCTCAGCCGAAAATCCTGTTCAAAACTTCCGCAGTTTCGAAAGCCCGCCATGGAATTCGCGGGTTTCTGACAAGACGGCAGGGAAAACCGTTGCCAAGGCGCAATCATTCGATGTGAATGAATGATTATGGGCCGGGAGCAAAGCCTTCCCGCCCGCCGCAACGGCGCGGCATTTCAGTCAAGACAGCCCCCATGGGGCGGGCGGCAAGGATGTCGCTTTTCGATCCGGCCCTGGCCGGATTGCGGGACCGCCAGACCGGTCCCGGACAGAAATCGCCGCGGCGCCCGAGACATCGGTTCCGCGTTCAATCACGAAGCGGAGTCCCGGTTGTCCCGATCCCAAAACCCACCTCGAACGATTGGCTTTCTGACGGTTCGCCTTGCGCGATTGTGCCTCGGAATTGGCCACGCTGTTACGCGCCGCCCGCCCTCTGCTGACCTGCGGCGCGGCCCTGTTGCCAATCGAAACCGCCTTGCGGCTCTGCCTCTCCATCCCCGGGCGCGCCCGGCAGATCTTTCACATTATTCAGAAAAAGGCGCCTGACCTTCCACGCGCCCCTCACGAAAGGACCCCCTCAGATGTCATACGTCACTCCCAAGGAATTCGCGGCCAAGATGGTCGACGCCGGTGAAGCCAAGGTCTTCATGTCCACCAAGGATACGCTGATCCGTGCCTATATGGCCGGGGCGATCCTCGCGCTTGCCGCTGCCTTTGCCGTCACCATCGCGGTCAACACCGGCAATTTCCTTGTCGCCTCGCTGCTGTTCCCCGTCGGCTTCTGCATGCTCTACCTGATGGGGTTTGACCTTCTGACCGGTGTTTTCACGCTTGTTCCCCTGGCACTCTTTGCCAAGCGTCCCGGCGTCACCGTCAACGGCATGTTGCGCAATTGGGGTTTGGTTTTCGTCGGCAATTTCGCCGGGGCGATGACCACCGCGATCTTCATGGCGATCATCTTCACCATGGGTTTCAGCCAGGAACCGAATGCCGTGGGGCAGAAGATCGGGCTCATTGGAGAAAGCCGGACCGTGGGCTATGCCGCCGCGGGGGCCGCAGGCATGCTGACCGTGTTCGTGCGGGCGGTCATGTGCAACTGGATGGTCTCGACCGGCGTGGTCGCCGCGATGATGTCCACCTCCACCTCCGGCAAGATCATGGCGATGTGGATGCCGATCCTCGTGTTCTTCTACCTCGGCTTCGAACATTCGATCGTGAACATGTTCCTGTTCCCGAGCGGCATCATGCTGGGCGGCAACTTCACCTGGTTTGATTATCTCGCCTACAACGAAATCCCCGTGATCCTTGGCAACCTTGTTGGCGGCCTGACCTTCGTGGGCGGCATGATCTACATGACGCACTTCCGCGAAAGCCCCGCGCGCAGCAACGGCGTGGATCGCAACGACGATGCGACCAGCGTTCCGGCGGAATAAGTCTCTCATGTTTCGGGCCCTGCCCATCGGCGGGGCCCCTTCTTTTCCTTCCGGAGCGCCCCATGCCAAAGGACACCACAGTCAGGCAGGCCCTGACCGTCTCTCTCGGTCAGTGTTCGCGGGCGGGCCGCAAGCCGGAGAACCAGGATTTTCACGGCGCGTTGATCCCCGACGGCCAGATGCGGAGCCTCAAGGGCATCACGCTTGCCGTGGCTGACGGGATTTCGTCCTCGAAAATCAGCCGGGAGGCGGCGGAGGTCTCCATCAAAGCCCTGCTCTCCGATTACTATGCCACGCCCGACGCCTGGACCGCGCGCACGGCCGCGACCCGGGTGATTGCCGCGACAAATGCGTGGTTGCATGGTCGAAACACGGCGTTGACGGATATCAATCAGGGCCGCGTCTGCACCCTTGCCGCGCTGATCCTGAAGGGGCGCGACGGGCATATCCTGCATGTGGGTGACAGCCGGGTGAGCCTGTTCAGCGGCGCGAGCCTTGAGCCGCTGACCGAAGACCACCGGGTTCAGTTGTCGCCAGATGAAAGCTACCTTGGCCGCGCCATGGGCGCCGCGCGACAGGTGAAGGTGGACTATCGCCGTGTGCGGCTTCAGCCGGGCGATGTGTTCATCCTGACCACGGATGGCGTTCATGACTTCATCAACGGTGCGACGGTCCGGGACGCGCTGCAGGCCGACACGCTTGATCTGGCCGCCGCAAAGATCGTGGAAGCGGCCGAGAATGCCGGGAGCCGCGACAATCTGACGGTGCAGATCGTTCGCATCGACACGCTCCCGGAGACCGATGACGGGTTGCACCTCGACGCAGCGCGCCTGCCGGTTCCGCCGACGCCAAAACCGGGCGCCGAGATCGACGGCTTCCGCATCCTGCGCCAGATTCACGCCACCGCCCGCAGTCATGTCTACCTCGCCACGGCGCCGGACGGCACCCGCGTGGCCCTGAAGATCCCCGCAACGGAGATGGCAAAGGATGCGGCGTATCTTCGACGTTTCGTCCTGGAGGAATGGATCGCGCGGCGGCTCAGTTCGCCGCATGTGCTCAGCGCGGCCCAGCCGCCGGAGCGGCGCACGACGCTTTATGTCATCACCGATTTTGTCGAGGGCGTCACCCTGCGGCAATGGATGACGGACAATCCGGCGCCCGATTTGACGCAGGTGCGTGACATCATCGGCCAGATGGCGGCAGGGCTGCGGGCCTTTCATCGCCGCGAGATGATCCATCAGGATCTGCGCCCGGAGAACGTGATGATCGACCAGAGCGGCACGGTGAAGATCATCGACCTCGGCTCGACCGCCGTGGCGGGTGTCGATGAGGCTGCGCCCGGCACGCTTGGCCATATGGCCGGAACGTTCCAATACACCGCGCCGGAATACCTGTCGGGAGATGTGGTGTCGTGGCGCGGCGATCAGTTCGCGCTGGCCGTGATCGCCTACGAGATGCTCACAGGCCGCCTGCCCTTTGGCGCACAGGTCGGGCGGATCACTTCGCGGCGCGACCAGATGAGGCTGAGCTATCAAAGCGCCCGCGACGATGACAATGGCGTGCCGCTCTGGATGGACGCGGCCCTGCGCCGCGCCTGCAACCCCGATCCGATCCGCCGTTATGACGCGCTGTCCGAGTTCGTTGCCGATCTGAGCACGCCCGGCAGCACCTTCCGCGCTGGCCGTCACGTGCCGCTGGCCGATCGAAATCCCGTTCGTTTCTGGCAAGGCACCACCGCGCTTCTGGCGCTGCTTTGCCTCGTACTGGCCGTGCAACTCGCAGGCTGACCTTCACCCAACAGGAGACAAGACCCATGAAAGACCTCATCGCAGACGAATTACTGACCAAGGAAGACGTGACCGCGCTGATCATCATCGCCAGGAAGAAGGCCGGTCTCACCTGGACCGGGATTGCGGCGGAGATCGGCATGTCGCCGGTCTTCACCCACTCCGCCTGCATGGGTATGAATGCCTTTCCGCTGGAGAAGGCCGAGAAGCTCGCGGCCCTGCTGAGCCTGCCCGCCGAAGCCGCCGGGGTGCTGGCCGAAAGCCCGAACAAGGTCTTTGCCCAGACCGTGCCGACCGACCCCTGCATCTATCGCTTTTATGAGATTGTCGGCGTCTATGGCCCGACCCTCAAAGCGCTGATCCACGAGGAATTCGGCGATGGCATCATGTCCGCGATCGACTTTGACATGTCCGTCACGCGTGTTGCGCATGAAAAGGGCGACCGGGTGAAGGTCGAAATGTCCGGCAAGTATCTGCAGTACAACGCCTGGTAATCCCTGCGCCCGCCATGCGCCGCCACGCTGTGTGCGATTGCGCGGCACATGGTTTTCTTCGTGCTGAAGGGCTGTTGCAGGATGGGTGATCTGTGCCATGCAGGGGCGTAGCCTTTTGCCAGTGGCCCTGTGGACCCCGATATGATCACCCTTCTGCACACTGCGGACATTCACCTCGACTCGCCTCTGAAATCGCTTGCCCTGCGGGATGAGGCGCTGAGCCAGCAGGTCCAGACCGCCACCCGCACCGCCCTGATCCGGATCGTCGATGCGGCGCTGGATTTGCAGGTGTCGGGGGTTCTGATCGCCGGAGATCTGTTTGACGGGGCCGAGCGCAGCGCCCGCACCGCCGCGTTTCTGATCGCCCAGCTCGACCGGCTCAAGGACGCCGGGATCGCGGTGTTCTATATCAAGGGCAACCATGACGCGGAGAACCCGATCACCGGGGAGCTGACTTTGCCCGACAATGTCCATGTCTTTGACGGACGCGGCGGCAAGGTGCAGCTTGGCGCGCAGGACGTCTGGATTCACGGCGTCAGCTTCAGCAACCGCCACGCCCCGGACAGCCTTCTGGGCAAGTTTGCCGCGCCCGTCCCCGGTGCGGTGAACATCGCCATGCTGCACACATCGCTCGCCGGGGCGCCGGGGCATGACACCTATGCGCCCTGCTCTGTGGCCGAGCTTCGGGACATGGGCTTTGATTACTGGGCCTTGGGACACATCCACAAACGGCAAGTGCATTCGGACGCGCCCTGGATCGTCATGCCCGGGATTCCGCAGGGCCGCGATATCGGCGAGGCAGGGCCAAAATCCGCCACGTTGATCGAGATCGACGGCAGGACCGTTACGGTGTCGGAGGTGCCCACGGCGGCGGTGGAGTTTGCCGAGATCACGCTGCCTTGCAGCGGGATCGACAGCGAAGACGCCCTGCGCGGGGCCTTGCGCGAGGCTCTGCGCAGCGCGGCGGCGCAGATCAGTGCGGAGGCCGGGGTGCTGCGTCTGCAACTGACCGGGCAGACGCCGATGAAGTGGCAGATCCTGCGCGACAGGGATCGCTGGCAGGAGACGATTGCGGAGCTGGCGCAAACCGCCGGGGCGCTGTGGATCGACAAGGTGCAGTTTGACCTCAGCGATGGCGACGCGGTCTCCGGCGGCGGCTCGGCGGTGGATGAGCTTGATCGGCTGATGCAGCAGATCCGGGAGGAGCCGGGCTTTGGCGCGGAAATGCTGGAGACGCTGACGACCCTGCTTTCGGAGATCCCACGCGAGCGCCGCGCGCGGCTGGTCCCGGATGAGACCAGCGCCGAGACCCTCGCCCGACACCTCTGCGAACAAGGCGCGGAGGCGATGGTCGCCGCAATGAAGGGAGCGGCGGAGTGATGCGGCTGCGCGAATTCACGCTGGACCTGTTTGGCCATTTCGAGGGCAAGCGCTTTGATTTCGGCGAGAGTGCGCCGGATCGCACCGATTTTCACGTGATCTACGGCCCGAACGAGGCTGGAAAGACCACCACAATGGAGGCCTTCCTGCGGTTGCTCTACGGCTTTCCGCACCGGGAAAGCTATGATTTCAAACACGCGCGCAAGAACCTGCGTCTGTCGGGCGTTCTGGAGACGGACGAAGGGCTGATGCCGGTCACCCGCCTGCCCTTGCGCAAGGGGGATTTGCTGGATGCCGGCGGCACTGCGTTGCCGGAGGCCGCCTTGCAGGCGCATCTGGGCGGTTTGTCGGAGACGGACTACCGCCAGCTTTTGTGCCTCGACGACGAAACCATCGAGAAAGGCGGCGAAGAGATCGTCAGCAGCAAGGGCGACATTGGCCGCCTGCTGTTTTCCGCCGCCGCCGGTGTCAGCGATCTGTCGCAGGTGCTGGAAAATGCCCGCTCCCGCGCCGAGGCGCTGTACAAGAAGCAAGGATCGAAGACGGAACTGGCGGCTTTGAAACGCGCACTGACCGAGGTCACGCAGCAGATCAAGGACCATGACATCACCGCCAGCGCATGGCGCAAACTGCGCCAAACCGCCGAAACCGCCGAAGCCGAAGAACAGGACGCCCGCACCGCCCGCGCCGCGATGCTGCGTGAAAAGGCCACGCTGGAGGCGCGGCAGGCCGGGCTGCCGATGTTGGCGGAACTCGACGCGCTGGACACGCAGCTTGCGGATAAGGGACACTATCCCGAGCGGCTCGATTTCAATCCCGAAGACCTCGTGAAGCACCTGGCGCGGCAAAGCCAGCTTGAGGCGGACCGGCTCCGGCTCGAACGCGAGATTGCCGAGACGGAAACCGCCCTGGAGCAGACGCCGCGCCAGACCACGCATCTTGCGCTTGCCGGGGCGCTGGAAGAGCTTGAGGCGCTGCACACCCGCTATGCCAGCGGCGCGATGGATCTCGATCGGCGGCGGCGCAAGGCGGAGGGGCTGCAGGACGACATGGCCCGCGCCGTGCGCGATCTGCAGGCGACGGCCACGGACCCGCGGCAGTTGGTGCTGACCCCGGCGCAGCTGTCCGATCTGGAGACGCGGCGGGATGCCATGCGCGGCGCCCTGCGGGACCGGCAGCGGCAGGAGAAAGACCTCGCCGAGGCCGAAGAGCGGTTGACCCTGGCGCAGTCCGCGCTGTCGCAAACACCCAGTTCGGATGCGCCGGTGACCGCGTTGCTCAAACGCCATGCCGCCGATCACCTTGCGCCGAAAGTCGCCGCCGCGACGGAGGCGGTGCAGGCCGCAGACCGGGCGCTGGCCCGGGCTCTGGCCGGGCTGAGCCATGGCGCGCAGGTTTTCGACGCCCTCCCCGGTGCGGCGATCTCGGAGACGGAAGCGGAAACACTGGCGAGCCGATACGCCGAATGCCGTGCCAGACTCGACACGCTTGTGGCCGAGATTGCGGAACGCGAGAGCGAACTGGGCCGTCACCGCGCCCGCATCGCGCATCTCAGGCAGGATGACGGGCTGATCGACGATGCGACCGCGCGGGGCGCACGCGAAACCCGCGATCAGCTTTGGTCCGCGCACAAAGACGCCATGAGCCTGCCCAGCGCGGAGGCCTTCGAGGCCGCCATGCGGAAAGTCGACGACACCGCCGACGTCCGGCTCGCCCGGTCCAGTACGCTTGGGCAGCTCCGGCACGAAGAAGAGGCGCTCATTGATCTTGAGGCACGGCAGGCCCATGCCCTCAGGCAGCAGTCAGATGCGCAGGACAGGCTTGCGGCGCTGAGTGCGGAGTGCACCGGTCTGGCCAAACGCGCGGGTCTGACGGACGCGATCTCGCCGGAGAGTTTCGCGATCTGGTCCAAACGGCTGGCAGAGGCCCGCGAGGCTTTTGCGGCGCGCGAGGATCTGAACGCCCGCCATAGCGAAACCCTCGGCAGCGCGGCGGCGCTGGCCACGGCCCTTCGCGCGGCGCTCGATTTGCAGGCCCGGGACTTTGACACGCTTGTCGCGGAAGCGCGGCGCGCGGCGCAGGCCGAGCAGGACGCGGCCCAGACGGCCCGATCCGCTGAGCAGACACGCAACGCCCTGCAATCCGAGGTCACGCGCCTGCAAGCCAGCCGGGACACGCTGATACGCGCCGCCGATTCGCAGACAGAGGCATGGCGGTTGGCGGTGCGGGAGACGCTGGGTGAAACGGTCGATCCAGGCACGCTGGAGGCCAGCTTCGAGCCGCTGCGGCGTCTGCGGGAACTCGACATCGCCCTGAGGCAGGTCGAGCGGCAGGTGGCGTCCATGGACGCCGACAAGACCGATTTCAATGCCCGGATCGCCGCGCTGGCCGAAGCGCAGAACGAAGCCGTGGCAGACGATCCGATCGAGACGTACAAGGCGTTGCAAACTCTGGCGAGCGACGCGCAAAAGGCCGAGGACCGACATGCGGCCCTCACCGTCACGCTGTCCGGCCAGAAAAGCGCTTTGGACGAAGCGCTGCGCGGCCTTGCGGATATTGATCGCCATGTCGCCACCCTGGCCGCGCAGTTTCCGCCGTCGGTTCCCACGAACACGCTCAACGCGTTGCGCACTGCCGTGGGGGCGGCGCAGCAGGTGATTGATGCGCGGAAGGCGCGCGCCAAGCTCGTGGCGGCGCTGTGCAACCGGTTGGATTTGCCCGACCTTGCGTCTGTTCGGGCGGCTCTCTCGCCACTGTCTTCCGCGACCGTGGCGGCAGAGCTGGCCGCGCTTGAGCAGGATTTGGCAGCACAGGAAGCCCGGTTGGAACAGGCCATCGAGTCCCGCACCGTCGCCCGGACCGAATTGCGCAGGGTAAGCGGCGCGGCGGATATTGCCCGCCTGACAGAGCAGAAGGCTACGCTGGAGGCCCGGATCGAAGACACCGTGCTGCGCTATCTCGAAACCCGGTTTGGCGTTCGGCTGGCCGAGGAAGCCATCCGACGCTACCGCGACAGTCATCGCAGCGGCATGATCGAAGCAACGGAAGCGGCCTTTGTCGAGCTGACCAACGGAGCCTATACCCGCCTGTTGACGCAGCCCGACGGGCAGGCGGAGATTCTTGTCGCGCTGGATGCGGCGGGGCTGTCGAAGCAGGCGCAGGACATGTCGAAGGGTACGCGCTTTCAGCTGTATCTCGCGCTCCGCGCCGCCGCCTACGCGCAGTTGACGCAACAGGGCACCTGCCTGCCGTTCTTCTGTGACGATGTTTTCGAAACCTTCGACGAAGAGCGCACGCGCTCTGCCTGTCGGGTCATGGCGCGGATTGGCCGGCAAGGGCAAGCGATCTATCTCACACATCACAGGCATGTCGTGGACATCGCGGAGGGGGTCTGTCCGGGTGCCGTGACGGTGCATGATATACGCGACGTGCTTGCGCGTTGATGCGGCGTCCGCAAGACGATAAGAGTCCCGAGATCCAAGGCAAAAGGCAAGCTGACCATGCGTATGCGCGACACGTTCATCAAACCCATGCACCCGGAGGGGCGCCGGTTTGTGGCGATCTTTGCGGTGATCACGCTCGTACTCTTTCTGATCGCCGATTTTCTCGGCTGGATCGGAGTCGGCCTGACTGTGTGGTGCTATTATTTCTTCCGCGATCCCAAACGGGCCACGCCGGAGGGGGATACCCTTGTCATCAGCCCCGCTGACGGCGTTGTGTCGCTGATCGAACCGGCGGTCCCCCCGACCGAGCTTGGCATGGACGACAAGCCGCTGACCCGCGTCAGCGTGTTCATGAGCGTATTCAACTGCCACGTGAACCGCGCGCCGGTGGGCGGCACGATCAAGTCGATCGCCTATCGGCCCGGCAAGTTCCTGAATGCTTCTCTCGACAAGGCCAGCGCCGACAACGAGCGCAACAGCCTGTGCATCGAACGGCCCGACGGGACGCAGATCGCGGTTGTGCAGATTGCCGGCCTGGTGGCGCGGCGCATCGTCTGCTTCTCCAACACCGGCGCGCAGATCGAAACCGGCGAGCGCTTTGGCCTGATCCGATTTGGCTCGCGGCTGGATGTGTACCTGCCGGAGGGGGTGCAGCCGATGGTCAGCATCGGGCAGACCATGGTCGCGGGCGAGACGGTGCTTGCCGATCTGTCCTCGACGGCTCCGGCCCGCCAGGCCCGGACACGCTGAGCGATGGACGCCCCCGACGACACCCAACCGACACAGGAACGCGGCAAGCTGCCAATCCTGCACCTGTTGCCCAATCTGCTGACCATTGCGGCCATCTGCGCCGGGCTGACCGCGATCCGCTTCGGCCTGAATGGCGAGTATGAAAGCGCTGTGAAACTTGTCCTTCTGGCGGGTATTCTCGACGGCCTTGACGGGCGTTTGGCGCGGTTGCTTCGGTGTCAGAGCTCGGTCGGGGCAGAGCTCGACTCGCTGGCGGATTTTCTCAATTTCGGCGTGGCGCCGGGGCTGATCCTGCATGCCTGGGCGCTGCATGAATTTCGCGGCATGGGTTGGATCGCGGTGCTGGTCTATACGATCTGCTGCGTGCTGCGTCTTGCGCGGTTCAACGTCAACAGCCGCCTTGAGGTCAAACCCGCCTCCGATCACTTTGTCGGCGTGCCATCCCCGGCCGGAGCCGGGCTGGCCATGCTGCCGATGTACATCGCCTTTCTGTATCCGGAGGAAGATCATCTTCCGGCGGAACTGATCGCGCTTTACCTGCTGATTGTCGGCTTCATGATGATCGGCCGCCTTCCGACCCCGTCCTTCAAGAATTTCACGATCCGGCGCGAATACGCGCGGTTCCTGATCGTTGGCGCGGTGCTCATGGCCTCTGCGCTCTTCACCTATCTTTGGGCGACACTGGTGATCGCATGCCTGGTGTACCTCGCAGGGCTGGTTTTCGCTTTCATCACCTCCCGCCGCTCGAAGGACTGAGACGACCGGCAAGGATATGCCTCTGGCTGAAACCACCTGAGACAAGCGCGACGCGGCGCGTTAGCATGATCTGTGTAACTGTCTGAACCGGGGGCCTGCCATGCTGCGCGTCGTATTGCTGACCATCCTGATGATCCTGCCGGGGTTGGCCAGCGCCCAGAACCGCGCCGCTGTGGAGCGGCAGTTCCAGTCCTGGCTGCAATCCGAAATCTGGCCCCGCGCGCGGGCCAAGGGCGTCAGCCGGGCGATTTTCGACGGGGCGTTTCGCGGCGTTTCGCTGAACTGGGAGCTGCCGGATCTGGTGCCGCCGGGCAGCAAACCTTCTGGCCCGCGCAAACAGCGGCAGGCGGAGTTCGGCTCTCCGGGCAAGTACTTCAACAGGGGGTCCGTTGACGGAGCCACTCGGGTTGGACGACAGATGATGAAGCGGCATGCCTCGGCGCTCGCCGCGACGGAAAAACGGACCGGTGTGCCGGGGCGGATCATTCTCGGCATCTGGGGGCGCGAGAGCGGCTATGGGCAGGTTCCGATCCGCAACAACGTCTTTGAAGTGCTTGGAACCAAGGGTTTCATGAGCACGCGGGCCGACTATTTCGCCGATGAGCTGGTCGCCGCGCTGCAGATTGCACAGGCGGGCCACGCCCCGGAAAGCGCGATGAAAAGCAGCTGGGCCGGGGCGCTTGGACAGCCACAGTTCATGCCGTCCAACTTCCTGAAATACGCTGCCGACGGCAATGGCGACGGGCATGCGGACATCTGGCGATCCGAGGCGGACACGATCGCGTCGATCGGCAATTATCTGGCCAGACACGGATGGGTTTCAGGGCGCGACTGGGGCTTCGAGGTTGAGGTGCCACGCTCCGTATCGTGCACGCTGGAAGGCCCGGATCAGGGCAAGCCCATCAGCCAGTGGGAGGCCATGGGGATCAGGCGTATCGGCGGAAAATCCTTTCCTGCGCATGAGTTGCGCGGCCAAGGCTTCCTGCTGATGCCCGCCGGGCGCAATGGTCCGGCCTTTGTCGTCACACCGAATTTCTATGTCCTGAAGGACTACAACATGAGCGATCTCTACGCGCTCTTCGTGGGCCATGTGGGGGACCGCATCCAGTACGGCATGGGAGATTTTTCAGGGAAATGGGGGCAGGTCGGCGGGCTTTTGCGCTCTGACGTGGCGGTCATGCAGCGCGCACTGGAGGCGATGGGGCATGACGTTGGCGGCGCCGATGGCCTGCCGGGGTTCAAGACACGCCGCTCGATTGGTCGCTGGCAGGAGGCAACCGGCAAGGCGGCGACCTGTTTTCCAGAGGCTTCGATGAAAGCGGCCCTGCGCTGACTTGGCCTTTTCGCCTGCGGGATTATATGGCTCGGGAGTGCTTTGAAAGGACCGGACAATGCCCCGACATGCGGTGATCGTCAGCCATGGACAACCCTCCGAACCCGATGTCGGAGAGGCGGAGATCAGGGCGCTTTCAGACGCCGTACAGGCCGTTTTGCCTGAGATGCGCGTGACAGGTGCGACACTGGCCAAGGAGGGCGCGCTGGAAGCGGCGGTGGACAGCCGTGCGGGGGCTTTGGTCTATCCGTTCTTCATGGCGGATGGGTGGTTCACGCAAAAGGCCCTGCCGAAGCGGCTGGAGGGGTTCGAGGTGACGCAACTGGCGCCATTCGGCCTAGATCCGGCCCTGCCCGACTGGACCGCCGATTGGTTGCGCCGGGTGCTGTCGGAGAGGGGGTGGCCAGCGCAGGACACCGCGCTGTTCCTCGCCGCGCATGGCTCGGGGCGGAGCGACAAACCGGCCAGTGTGACACGCGGTTTTGGCAAGGCGCTGGCAGAGCGGATGCCCTTTCGCGAGATCCGATGTGGCTTTGTCGAAGAGGCACCCTATCTCGCGGACATGGCGGAGGGCCTCGGAGAGCGGTCCATCTGCCTGCCCTTCTTCAACATGAAACGCGGGCATGTGCTGGACGACCTGCCCGAAGCGCTCGACGCGGTTGGTTTTGCCGGTGTCCGGCTCGACCCGTTCGGATGCCAGCCAGAGCTTCCCCGGTTCATCGCCACCGCCCTATCAAGCGCATGAGCCTCTGAGCGGTCCGGCTCCTTTGAAAGGAACCGGTCCGATCTCTTCGGGAAACACCGTCATCCCAACCGTTTGCCCGGCGCCAGCAGATCGCGGTCCTGGACGATCTCGATCAGGTTCACACCGCCACGCGCCCGCGCTGCGTCCAACGCCTGCGCAAAGCTGGCCAGATCCGTCGCGCGCGCGGCCCCTGCCCCGAAGGACTGCGCAAAGGCGACAAAATCCGGGTTGATCATCTCCGTACCCGACACACGGCCCGGAAACTCGCGTTCCTGATGCACCCGGATCGTACCGTAGCGGGCATTGTTGACCACGATCACCGTCAGCCGCAGATCATGATGCACCGCCGTGGCGAGTTCCTGACAGGTCATCATGAAACACCCGTCCCCGGCCAAAGCATAGACTTCGCGCTCCGGCGCAGCGACTGCGGCACCAATGGCGGCGGGCAGGCCGTAGCCCATCGAACCAGAGGTCGGAGCCAGCTGGCTGCGCGGGGTCCGGTAGCGGTGGAACCGGTGCAGCCACGCCGCGTAATTGCCCGCGCCGTTGGTCATGATCGCGTCATGCGGCACCGTGTCCGACAGATGTTTGTAGAGCGGGGCGAGCATATCGTCGTTGACCGAACTGGTGGCGTTGAAGGCTTCATACGCGCTACGCAACGCCTTGCGGCGTTCAGCGAACCTGTCCGGGGCGATCGGTGCCCAATCGGCCACGGCATTGCAGAAACTCTCGGTGTCGGAAATCAGCGTGATTTCAGGTTCATAGACCCGGCCCGGCTCTTCGGGTTCAGGAAAGACATGGGCGAGGGTCTGCGACGGGACGGGCGGTTTGGGATTGGTGTAGCCGTTGGTGGTCATCTCGCCGAGGCGCGGGCCGATGGCGATCAGAAGGTCCGTATCCTCCAGCGCGTCGGAGAGATACGGCACCTTGCCGACAGCAAAGTGCCCAGCGTAACTGGGATGATCGTTGTTCATCAATGCCTGCGAGCGCAAGCTGACCGTGACCGGGATCCCCTGAACCTCTGCAAAACGTTCAAGCGCGGCGATGCCGGCCTCCGTCCAGTTGCCCCCGCCTGCCATGATCAAAGGCCGCTCTGCCCCGGCGATTGCGGTTTTCAGAGCTTCCAGAGCCTCTGGCGCGGGTTGATAGCGCGGTGCCTCGACGAAGCGCGGCGCAGGCGGCACCTGGACCTCGTCATAGAGCATGTCTTCCGGCAGGGCGATCACCACGGGGCCGGGGCGGCCGGACTGGGCAACGCGAAAGGCGCGACTGATGTATTCCTGCATCCGGCTCGCGTCGTCGATCTGTGTGACCCATTTCGCCATCTGGCCGAACATGCGGCGGTAGTCGATCTCCTGGAATGCTTCGCGCTCCACCATGTCGCGCGCCACTTGGCCGATAAACAGGATCATCGGGATGCTGTCCTGAAACGCCACATGCACGCCCGCGCTGGCGTTGGTCGCGCCGGGGCCACGGGTGACCATGCAAACGCCGGGGCGTCCGGTCATCCGGCCATGGGCATCCGCCGCCATCGCTGCACCGCCTTCCTGACGGCAGGTGATAAAGTCGATACCGTCGCGCTGGTGCAGAGCATCGAGCACGGCGAGATAGCTTTCCCCTGGAACGCCAAAGACCTGGCGCGTGCCCTGCGCCACCAGCAGGTCAACAAGATGATCGGCGGCGCGGCGGGTGGTGACGGTCATGGCGGTCCTCGTTTGGCTTGTCGGATTTGTCTGAAACCATGCCTAAGTGCAAAGCAGGGGGGCGTCCAGCGTCGCGCACTGGCCTGCGCATGCCGTCTTTTGGATTGCGAGCCGGAGGCCGTCCGACGCAGGCTGTGATCAAACGAACCGGAGTTTACACATGAGCCGCGATCCGCTGCTGCAGCCTTACACGCTCAAACACCTGACTTTGAAAAACCGGATCATGACCACCAGTCACGAACCCGCCTACCCCGAAGAGGGCATGCCCAAGGATCGCTATCGTGCCTATCACGTGGAGCGGGCGAAGGGCGGGATTGCCCTGACCATGACGGCGGGATCCGCGCTGGTCTCTCGGGATAGCCCGCCCGCCTTCAACAACATCTTGGCCTACAAGGATGAGGTCGTACCGTATATGGCGCAGCTGGCCGCTGACTGTCACGCTGAGGGCTGCGCCGTGATGATCCAGTTGACGCATCTGGGCTGGCGCTCGCGCTGGGATTGGGGCGATTGGCTGCCGACGGTGGCCCCCGGCGGACGACGTGAACCGGCGCACCGGGCCTTTCCGAAGATAATGGAGGAATGGGACATTGCGCGGATCATCACGGATTACGCGGATGCGGCCGAGCGGATGCAGCAAGCGGGTCTCGATGGCATCGAACTGGAGGCTTACGGGCATTTGATGGATGCCTTCTGGTCCGGATATCTGAACGGTCAGGATGGGCCCTACGGGTCGCAAAGCTTTGACTCCAAAATGAAATTCTCTCTCGACGTGCTGCAGGCCATTCGCGCGCGAGTGGGGCCGGAGTTCATTGTGGGCGTGCGCTACACCGCCGACGATGGCCAGCCGGGCGGGATCAGCGCGGCCGACGGCATCGCCATCGGTCATGCGCTGAAGGACAGTGGCATGGTCGATTTTCTGAACGTGATCCGAGGCCGTATAGACACCGATGCCACGCTGACCGACGTGATCCCGGTGCAGGGCATGAAAAGTGCACCGCACCTTGATTTTGCTGGGAAAATCCGGGCAGAGGTTGGGCTGCCGACCTTCCATGCTGCGCGCATCCCGGATGTCGCAACCGCGCGGCACGCAGTGGCGGAGGGGCGGCTTGATATGGTCGGCATGACGCGGGCGCATATGGCCGATCCGCATATCGTGCAAAAGATCCGTGAGGGGCGCGAGGATGACATCCGGCCCTGCGTCGGGGCAACCTATTGCCTTGACCGGATCTATGCCGGGGGCGAAGCATTGTGCATCCACAACCCCTCCACGGGGCGCGAATTGACCCTGCCGCACCACATAGAAAAATCCAAGGATTCCAAGCGCGTGGTCGTGGTTGGCGCCGGTCCCGGCGGATTGGAGGCGGCGCGGGTCGCGGCCGAGCGCGGGCATCGTGTGACGGTGCTGGAGGCGGCGCCGGAGGCGGGGGGCCAGTTGCGGCTTGCGGCGCAGAGTGCGCGGCGGCGGGAGATGATCGGGATCGTGGATTGGCGTCTGGCACAATGCGCCGCGCGGGATGTGGAATTCCGTTTCAACACCTTTGCCGATGCGGCGGATGTGATGGCGCTGCAGCCCGATCTGGTGGTTGTGGCGACCGGCGGGATGCCGGAAGTCAACATATTGGAAACAGGGAATAGTTTGGCTGTGAGTGGTTGGGATATCCTGTCCGGCGACGTGCGGCCCGAAGGCGCTTTGCTGATCTATGACGAAGTCGGCGATCACGTCGCCATGCAGGCCGCAGAGATGGCGGCGGCGGCGGGCTGTGAGGTCGAAGTGATGACGCGGGATCGGAATTTATCGCCTGAAATCATGGGGATGAACTTTGTTCCCTACATGCGGAGCCTGCAGCCTGCCGGGGTACGCCTGACCGTGGCGGAGCGATTGGTCGGGCTGGAGAAAGACGGAAACCGGCTCAGGGCGCGGATCGGCTCGGACTATGTGCCGGACGTGCGCGAGGCGGTTTACGACATGGTCGTGGTCAATCAGGGCATCACGCCTCTGGATGAAATTTACTTTGATCTCAAAGGTTTGTCCAGGAACCTTGGTCAGGTTGACCACGACGCGCTGCTGGATGGAACCGGGACGGTTCTGCCGGTGCGGTCGCCGGATGCGGCCTTTGATCTCTACCGGATCGGTGATGCGGTGGCGGGGCGGAACGTGCACGCGGCCATCTATGAGGCCAACCGGATCGGGCGTCTCTGGGCGCATTAACCTGCGCGTCCGGCCCGCCTGGTTAACCATGCGCGCGCCGGGGTTAAACCGCCGCGCGGTGCGGGCGCAACGCCCAGATCTTGTGGCGCCGGCCTGGCGCGACACAAGGCTGCGACAGAGGTTACCCTGTTGGGCGGAGCCGTTAACCCGCGTTTGGTACGATTCGGCGCGTGTTTGGTACAAAACGCAAAGCGCGCTGTCTGAATTCGGGGGGCTTTGCCGGATTTCCGCAGATTCCTGGTTAACGGGCGACGTTTTCGTGGATCCGCGGTCTTCCCGCCCCGTCCGGGGCCCGCGCCCGTGACCCATCTCTGTGCGCCGCGCGGACGCTGGCGCGACGGCCCGTAGGCCGGGGCTATGCCCCGGTCCCCCGGTCGCGGCGGGCCATCCATTTGGCGACAATCGGCGCCAGCGTGATCACAAGGATCAGCCGGAACAGGTGATGCGTGACGACAAAGGACAGGTCCGCGCCGACAACGATGGCGATCACCACCATCTCGCCCTGACCGCCCGGCAGAAAGGACAGAAAGCTGTCGAGGTGGTCGGCATGGGCCACGAAGTGGATCGCCTCGATAAAGCCGAGGCTGATGACCGAGAGCAGCAGCGCAAACGCCAACCCCGCGCCGACGTAGAGCCGCAGTTCGCGCGCGGTGATGCCGACATATTTCACCCCCACACCGATGCCGATGAAGAATTGCGAGGCCCAGATGATCTCGGCCGGAGGCCGGTGCGAGATCACCCCGGTCAGCGACAACACGGCGGTGAGGATCATCGGCCCCAGCAGGGACGCGCCGAACAGGCCGATACGCTCCGCAGCTTTCCAGCCGATCAGCGCGGCGGCGACCATGATCGCGATTTCCACCGGATCGCTGTCGCGGGCGAAGGCGCCGGGCGGTGCGGTCAGGTCCACCTGCCAGAGCCATTGCATCAGAACGGGCGCAAGGGTGACGATCACAAGGACGCGGGTGGCGTGGATCAGGGACATGGCGCGCACGTCGCCGCCGGCCTCCTCTCCGAAGATCAGCATGTCCTGCAGCCCGCCCGGCATGGCCGAGTAGAAGGCCGTGGCATGATCCATACCGAAGAAGCGGCGCAGCAGCGGATAGCCGGTCAGCCCGATGATGATCACGAAGATCGGCACAAAGACCAGCGTGTTCAGGTAGGAGGGGATCTGTGCCACGACCTCCGGATTGATCGAACTGCCAACCGCAACGCCGAGGAAGGTGCGCATGAAGGTGCCAAACGTGCCTGTCCCGCGCAGCGGCAGCCCCGCCATGCCCGCGCAGAGGCAGGCCAGCATCGGCCCGAGCAGCAGCGGCAGCGGCAGGCCGATCTGGACGAAGAAGGCGGCGCCGAGGACGGCGATGGCCAGTGTGAGCCCGAGGCCCGGCAGTTTAGGCAAGGCTCAGCTCTTCGAGAAGCACCGCATATTGCGCCCCGTGCTGATCGCGGTCGAGCGGCGCGCCCTGCGGCACCGGCCGGGGGAAGCTGAACTTGATGACGTTCAGCTGTGCGATATCGAAGCGTTTCAGCGTCTGCACATCCACGCGATAAAGCGCGGCCACCTGTGCGGTGTCGAGCCGCTGGCGGATGCTGTCGAAGGCGGCGGGGGTTCCGCAGAAGAGGTCCACGGTGACCCAGAAGGGCCCGGCGTTCTTGGAGCGGATCTTGACGGTTTCGTCGGCGAGGGTCGGCATGGGTCAGATCTCCTCCGTCTTGAGCCGGAAGGCTTGCATCGGCTCATCGAGGTGCAGGACGTGGTTCATGGCGAATTCGTGCAGCGCGCCGCGTTCGGAATGCGCCGGGCTGTAGGGGAAGGCAAAGGTCGGCAGCTCTTCGTCGCGGGTCAGCGGGTAGTGCAGCAGGAAGGGGTTGATCAGCTTGGCGATCTCCGTGGCGTCCTGCTGGGTCGGTGCGGTGACGATGACAAAGGCGCCGACCTCGGTGGGATCGCCCTTGCGCGCTTCGAGGTGGCCCAGCGCGGAGTCGATGCCGATCAGGCGGATGTCGATGGTGTAGGCGTCGCGCGGCAGATCGAGGCTGGCGGCGAGCTTGGTATCGAGGAATGCCAGGAGTTTGTCGGCCCAGTCCCGCGCGTATTCGACATAGCGGCGGTTGCGCAGAGTCGCGAGGAGCGTGGTCTGATAGCCCGCGGTGCGGGCCGCTTCGAGTTTGACGGTGTAGGGGCCGGGGTGCCATTCCGCGCCGGTGACGCGCACGGCGGTGTCGCTGGCGGCGGTGTATTTCGCCTGTGTCACGTCGAGGTGGCCGCCGGGCTCATACAGGATGAACGGGTCGGAGTTTTCGTAGAGCATGTGGGCGCAGACGCTGTGCGGGGTGCATTTGGCGTCCGTGGCCAGCGGCGTGACGGTGAAGCCCTCGGCGTCGAAGTCGATCTGGATCACGCCGGAGGTCGGATCGCTGGAGCACAGCGCCCCGCATTCACCGATCTTCGCCCCGTGCCATGCGGCGCCGGGATGCTCGCCCCGGGCCAGAGGCAGGGCGGCGATGATGGCGGTGTCGGTGGTGCGTCCGGCGAGCACGATATCGGCGCCGGTGTTCAGCGCTTGCTGGATCTGTTCCGCCCCCGCGAGGGCGACGATATGCGCCATATCGGCGAGGTCCTCGGACGCCAGCGCCGGGGCCGGATCGAGCGGCGTGATCTGATCGAAACGGGTTTGCAGGGACTGCGGGGATTGCTCGGAGTAGAGCCGGGCGATCTTCAGCGATTGGCCGAGTTCGGCGGCAAGCTCGCGGGTGATGTCATACATCCAGTCAACGTGGGCGTCGGCCCCGGCGGTGCCGCAGGTGCCGATGACGAGCGGCACGCCGGCCTCTGCGCGGGCCTTCATCAGGACGCGCCATTCGGCCTTGATCGCGGCGCGGGCGTATTTCGAGGTGCCGGTGCCAAGCGAGGCGGGGCCGCTGTCGGTGCTGCCGCCGTCGATGGCGAGCAGGTCGGGCTTCATGGCCACGCCGCGCCAGAGCGCGTCTTCGTCGAAGCCGAGGCCGAGAACACCGGAGGGAATGAGGATGCGAGTTGGCATGGGGTCTCCGAGTGGTTTGGAGGGTTTGCGCGGCGCACGGCGTCGGGCAAGAGCGTCGTAGGACGGAACGGGCGGAGGTTAAAGCCCCCGCCCGGTCAAATATCAGTCGCTGATCGCCTGCGGTTTCTTCAAGATGCGGCGCAGGAAGAGCGGCGCGACGAAACCCGCGATGGCGAAGATCCAGAAGCCGATGGCGATGGGCGAGGAGAAGAGATAGGTCCACTCCCCGTCCGAAAGCACCATGGCGCGGCGCAGGCTGTCTTCCATGTTGTTGCCCAGCAGGATGCCGAGGATGATCGGAACCGTGGGCACGTCGAGCTTGCGGAAGAACCAGCCGAGCAAGCCGAAACCGATCATCAGCAGCAGGTCGAAGTAGCTGCCCGAGAGCGAGTAGATGCCCACGAAGGAGACCATCATCACGCCCGGCAACAGCACCCATGCGGGCACGCTGAGGATGCGCACGAAGATCTTGACCATCGGCACGTTGAGCGCCAGCAGCACGAAGTTGGCGATCAGCAGCGAGGCGATGAGGCCCCAGACCACATCCGGGCGATCGGTGAACAGCGTCGGGCCGGGGGTGATGTTGAGCGTCATCAGCAGCGCCAGCAGAACGGCGGTGGTGCCGGAGCCGGGCACGCCGAGCGTCAGCATCGGGACAAGCGCGCCCCCGGCAGCGGCGTTGTTGCCCGCCTCGGGCGCCATGACACCCTTCGGATTGCCGGTGCCAAAGCCCGCCTTGTCGCCCTGAACGGCCTTTTCCGACATGTAGGCCAGGAACGAGCCGAGCGAGGCCCCTGCCCCGGGCAACACGCCCGCGACAAAGCCGATGGCCGAGGAGCGCAGCATGGTCATGGAGCCGCCAAGGAGGTCCTTGACCGGGATCGTCACCTTTTCGAGCTTGACGCCGATCGAGGAGCCCTTGCCGTGGCTTTCGATAAAGATGAAGACCTCTGCCACGGCGAACAGGCCGACGATGGCGACGAGGAAGTCAACGCCGTCCATCAGGTGCATGTTGCCCCCGGTAAAGCGCGGCATGGAGGTGGTGTTGTCGATGCCGATCATCGCGATGCCGAGGCCGATACAGGAGGCGAGCGCCGCCTTGGCCTGATTGTTGGAGGCAATGCCGCCAAGGGTCGAGAAAGCGAGCAGGTAGAGCGCGAAATACTCCGCCGGGCCGAACTGATAGGCGATACGCGACAGCAGCGGCGCCAGAAGCATCAGGCCGATGGTGGCAAAGAGCGCCCCGAAGAAGGAGGCAAAGCCCGACAGCACCAGCGCGTCCCCGGCCCGGCCCGCCTTGGCCATGGGATAGCCGTCGAGCGTGGTCATCAGCGCCGGTTCATCGCCGGGAATGTTGAGCAGGATCGAGCTGATCCGGCCGCCGTACATGGCCCCGTAATAGACCGAGGTCATCAGCACGAGCGCGGCGGTGGCATCAAGGCCCAGCGAAAAGGCCAGCGGGATCAGGATCGCGACGCCATTCGACGGCCCGAGGCCCGGCAAGGCCCCGATGATGGTGCCGAGGAAACAGCCGATGACCGCCAGCATCAGGGTAAACGGAGACAAGGCCACGCCAAAGCCCAGCGCGAGATTAGACAAGAGATCCATGTGCTTATCCCATCAGCGCCTTGGGCAGGGGCGACAGCCCGAGACCGAGGACATATTTGAAGATGATAAAGAGACCGATCGAAAGGCCGACGCCGGTCAGCGCCGCCGGCACAGCGCGCGGCGTGATCTGAAAGCTGAGAATCCCGGCGCAGATCGCGGTGGGAAGCAAAAAGCCCATCGGTTTCAGGGTGTAGGCGTAGCCGATCATCACGATGACGGCGACGGCGATGTTCACAAGGGTCCGCAGATCGGGCCAGTCCGGCTCCGCATCCGGTCTGACCAGCATCACGAGGCCGCAGACAATCGCGGTGACGCCGAGGATGATCGGAAAGGTCTTGGAGCCTACGGGGTCGGAGAGGAAGCTGGTCTGTATCTGGAAGGCGCTCGCGATATACGCGAGCGCCCCGAGGATCACGACCAGCCCGAAGACGCGGTCGCTTTTCATCACTGGATCACACCGATTTCCTTGGAGAGCTCCACGGTGTCCGCGATGACGCCATCAACCCAGGACTGGAAGTCGCCGCCGACCTTGGTGAAGGGTGCGAGACCGTTGGCCTCCATCGCGGCTTTCCATTCGTCGGATGCCGCCACAGCGGCGAGCTTCTCGCCCCAGGCTTCGAAATCCGCGTCGGAGATGTCTTTCGGGACATAAAGACCACGCCAGTTGACGGCGACAACGTCGATGCCCTGCTCCATGGCGGTCGGGATGTCCTCGAAGCCGGGAACGCGCTCTTCGGTCAGCACGGCGAGGGCGCGGACTTCACCGGATTTGATGAAGCCGACAACCTCGGACATGTCGCCGGTCATGCCTTGGGTAAAGCCGCCGACGGTCTGGGTGATTGCATCGGCGCCGCCGTCGACACCGATGTACTTGATCTTGCGGATATCATCGAAGCCGGCTTCCTTCAGGACCTGAAGCACCTTGAGGTGGTCAAAGCCGCCTGCCGCGGACCCACCGGCGAAGGCGACGGAGCCGGGATCGGCCTTGATCGCGTCGACCATGTCATTGAGGGACTGGAAGGGGCTGTCGTTGGCCACGACGATGACGCCCGGATCGGCACCGATGGCGCCGACAAAGCGGACCTGATCGGCGGTCATCCCGGCAAAGGCGTTCTGGGCGAGGCGGGTGGTGGTGGCGGAGGACGCGGCGATGATCAGATCGTTGTCGTCGGTGCGCTCGTTCACGACGTGGCTGTAGGCCAGACCACCGCCGCCACCGGCCATGTTGGTGACCTGCACCGGCGCGTCGACCTGCCCGATGTCAAAGAGGATCTTGCCGATCTGGCGGCAGGTGAAGTCCCAGCCGCCGCCGGGGTTCGCGGGTGCGATGCACTCCGTCGCGAAAGAGGCGGTGCCGACAAGGGTAAAGGCGACGCTCGCGGCGAGCGCCCGGATGGACATTTTCATGGTATTCCTCCCAAAAGGTCCGGCGCCCCCTCCCGGGACGCCTTGCATCGCGCAAAATTGAGACACAACCTGACAGGAACCTGTCATCTGGCGGGCAAGGGGAGGAAAAATGCGATTTCTGCTGGTGGAGGACAGCGCCGACCTTGCGGAAACGGTGCAGACGCGGCTGTCGCTGGACGGTCACGCGGTGGATTGGGCCGGAACCCTGGCGGCGGCGGAAGATCATCTTGCGGTGGCGCAATATGATCTGATCCTGCTCGATATCATGCTACCGGACGGCGATGGGCGGGATTTCCTCGCCCGCCATCGCGCGGCACGCGGGGCGACGCCGGTGATCGTCATGACCGCGCGGTCCGCGGTGTCGGACCGGGTGGCGATGCTGGACAGTGGCGCGGATGACTACATCACGAAACCGTTTGATTTTCTTGAGCTTTCCGCGCGGGTTCGGGCGGTGCTGCGGCGTCAGAGCGGACAGGCGGAGAACGTCCAGAGCTTTGCCGGGCTGACCTTTCATCCGATGAAGGCGGCGATTTCCTTCAACGGGGAGCGGCGGGAGCTTCGCAACCGGGAGTTGCGACTGTTCGAGATACTGATGAGCGCGCCGGAGCGGATCTTTTCCAAGGCCCACCTGTATGACCGGCTGTTTTCGGTCAGTGAGGTGGTCAGCGACAACGCCATCGAGGTCTATGTGGGACGGCTGCGCAAGAAGCTGGACGGGAGCCGGGCCAAGATCGAGACGGTGCGCGGCGTGGGCTACCGGCTGACCTCCGGATGAGTCGCACGCACCACAGTTTTTCCATCCGGAGGCGCCTGACCGCGCAGCTTCTGGTGGTGGCGGCGGCGCTGGCGGGGCTTTTGTTCTATTCGATTCGCACGGTGGCGGATGCTGCCGTGGAGCAGACACAGGACCGGATCCTGGGCGCGGCGACACTTTCCATCGCCGAAGAGTTGCGCGGCGGGACGGATGGGATCGACATCGACATTCCCTATTCGGCGTTTTCGATGCTGGGCGCTCTAGGCAACGATCGGATTTTCTATCGGATCGAGGTGAACGGCACACTGGCCACGGGATACGCCGATCTGCCGCTGCCCGCTGTTGCGCCGACGGGTCTGGACCCGGAATTCTATGATGCGTCGCACCTTGGCTATGCAGTGCGCGTGGCGGCGGTAGGACGCTCGGTTCTGGTGGCGGGGAAGACGGTGCCGGTGGTGATCGCCGTGGCCCAGACCCGCTCCGTTCAGGAGAGTATCGTGGCGGGGTTGACCAACAGGGCGTTGTTGCTGGGGGCCGGGTTCTTTGCGCTCGCCGCGTTGCTGGCGGTGGCCATGGCGCGTTCCGTGCTGCAGCCGGTGAATGAGCTGGCGGGGGCGGTCACCCGGCGCGGCCCACAGGATCTGCGCCCGGTGCGGCGGCAGGTGCCGGAGGAACTGGGGCCACTGGTCAATGCGCTGAACGGCTTTATCGGGCGGCTGTCCGGGGCGCTGTCGCGGACGGAAACGTTCATCGCCGAGGCGGCGCATTACATTCGTACGCCGCTGGCCACGCTGCGGGCACAATCCGAGATTGCCCTGCGCCAGTCCGAGGACGAGGAAACCCGCAGGCAGCTGCGCAAGATCATCCGCCTTGCGGACAACACCGCCCGGTCGGCCAGCCAGTTGCTTGATCATGCGGCGGTGATCTATCGCACCGATCAGCGCAGCGACGAAGAGATGGCGCTCGACCGGCTGATCGCGGATATTGTCGAGGGGTTCCGCCCCTCGGCGGAGTTGCGGGATGTGGATCTGCACTATGCGGCCCCGCCCGAAGCGGTGATGATCGCCGCCGACCGGCTGCTGATCGAGACAGTGATCCGCAACCTGATCGACAATGCCATCAAGTATTCCGACGAGCTCGGCGAGGTGTGTGTCTCGCTGGCGACGGAAGAGAGCATGGCTCTCATCACGGTCTGCGACCGGGGGCGCGGGCTTGGCGGACTGGAGCTTGATGCGCTGGGGCAGCGGTTCGAGCGCGGCGGCAATGTCGCCGATGTCGTCGGCTCGGGGCTCGGCCTTGCGATCGTCACAGAGGTGGCAGAGGCCTATGGCGGCACATTGGATCTGACGGATCGGATAGGAGGCGGCGCATGCGCACGGTTTTCATTGCCCTTGGCCTGATGCTCTGGGGTCTGGCCACGCAGGCCTTTGAGATCGAGGAGCACCGCTGGTTCAGAGCCGATCCGGAGCGTGCGACACTGCATATCCTGTCCTCTACGGACACCCGGATCTTTGCCCCGATGATCGAGGCCTATCAGTCGCGCAACCCCGGCGTGTCGGTCCACTACGTGGTGAGCAACACGCAGGCGGTCTATGCCGCCATCGCCGACGAAGACGCGGCCTTCGATCTGGCCATTTCCTCGGCCATGGACCTGCAGATGAAACTGGCCAATGACGGGCTTGCGCTGGCGCACAGCTCGGAAGCGACCGCCCGTCTGCCGGCCTGGGCGCATTGGCGCGATCAGCTTTTCGGCTTTACACAAGAGCCGGTGGTCATGGCTGTCTCGCGCCGGGCGCTGGGTCCCGGTCCGCTGCCGCAAACCCGGCAGGATCTGATCCGGCTGATGCGCGACAACCCGGAGGTTTTCGCCGGACGCATCGGCACCTATGATCCGGCGGCCTCCGGCGCGGGCTATCTGTTTGCCTCGCAGGATGCGCGACAGTCGGACACCTTCTGGCGTATGTCGGAGGTGATGGGCGGGCTGTCCCCCCGGCTCTATGCCTCCACGGGGGCGATGCTGGACGATCTGCAGGCGGGCAAGCTGATCCTGGCCTACAACGTGCTGGGCTCCTACCTCGCGGACCGGCTCGAAGGCTGGCCGGACGGGGCGATGATCGAATTGCGGGACTATACGCAGGTGCTGCTGCGCACGGCCTTTGTGCCGACCCGCGCGCAAAGCCCGGACCTCGGGCGCGGTTTCATCGACTTCCTGATCTCGGACGCAGGGCAAACCCTGATCGCGGAGCGCACCGGCTTTGCCCGCATCGACGAGGCCGCGCTGGCTGGCGGACCCCATCTGCGCCCGATCCGGCTCGATCCCGGGCTGCTGATCTATGTCGATCCGCTGAAGAAGTCCCGATTTCTGGAAGAATGGCGCGCGGCGGTCGAACGGCGGTGACTATTCGGGCGGATGACGATCTTCCCGCTTCAGGATTGTACGGACGCCATGAAACGGTCCCGGATGGTAACCGGGTCCATGGTGATCACCGGCATCGCCTCGTTGCCGCTGTCGCATTTGCAGATGATGACCGTGGTTCCGGTGGTGTTCAGCGCGTCTTTCAGCGCGGCTTGGGTGTCCTTGCCTTCGATCTCGATGACCCGCGAACAGCCCGCCGCCCGTGCCATGCCCGCAAGCGAGGTGCGTTTGCCGGTGTAGGTCGGCTGATCCCCGGTGGAGCCGTAGCTGCCATTGTCGATGATCAGCAGGATCAGGTGGCCGTCGCTGTTGTTTCCGATGGTCGGAAGCGTACCGAGATTGGTCAGGACCGAGCCGTCCCCGTCGATGGCGATCACGGGTTTGTCCTGCGACAGGGCAAGGCCGAGCCCGATGGAGGACGCCAGCCCCATGGTGCCGAGCATGTAGAAATTCGTCGGCTGGTCGTCGATGGCGTGCAGTTCCTGGCTCGGGATGCCGATATTGCAGACCACGAGGTGGTCGCGGATCAGCGGAGCGATGTCGCGGAGGATGTCGGCGCGGATCATGCCAGGTCTCCTTTCCAGAAGGTCGCGTCGGTGAGGATGGCCACCGGCTTTGACGCCATGAAGCAATGCTTCAGGATACCGTCCAGTTCTTCGACGTCGGAGCGGCGGTGGAAATGGTAGGTGGGGATGTGCAGCTGCGCCAGAAGCGCCTTTGTGTGGATGGCCATCTCCACCTGACAGGCCACCGGCTCTCCGATTTCGCCGCGATAGGAGATCAGCATGGGCAGCGGCAGGCGGTAGAACTGGATCAGTGTCGCGAGCGTGTTGATCGTGACGCCGAGGGCCGTATTCTGCATGATGATCGCGCTGCGCTGTCCGCCAAGGAAGGCCCCGGCGCACAGGCCCATGCCTTCGTCTTCCTTGTTGGCGGGAACGTGACGGATTTCTGCGCGGGTTTCGATTTCCGCGATCACCCCGGCCAGCTGCTTGCATGGAACGGTGGTCATGAAGCGGATGTCGTTGGCGACGAGGTCGTCGACGATCCGTTTGTGAATGCTCAAGCTGCGCGCTCCCTTTGCCCTGTTGCGGGCATGGGGGCAGAGCACGGCGCTTTGCGCAAGCCCTTTCGGGAAAGGCAAAGCCGTTCTTTCGATGCGCTTAAAGCGCGGCGTCGTAGGCCGCCGCCATCTCCCGGGCGCGGGCCGCCACATCCGTGACGCTGCGCCCCGGTTTGAACAGGTTGGAGCCGATACCGAAGCCGGTGATACCGATGTTCAGCCAGTCCGCGAAGTTCTCCGGGCCGACGCCGCCCACGGCGTAGGTCTTGGTCTCCGCAGGCAGGACCGCCTTAAGCGCGGCGATGCCGTCGGTGCCCAGTTTGAAGGCAGGAAAGAATTTCAGCCCGTCCGCGCCATTGCGCAGGGCGGTGAAGGCCTCCGTCGCGGTAAAGACGCCCGGGTAAGAGAGCATTCCGGCCTGTTTGGTCGCCACGATCACACGCGGGTTGCAATCGGGCGAAACCACCAGATGCGCGCCGAGATCCGCCAGACGATTGACATCCGCCGGGTCGAGCACGGTGCCCGCGCCGATCTGCGCCCTGCCCTGCGCCACATCGAGCATGGCCTTGATGCTGTCGAAGGGGTCAGGGGAGTTCAGCGGCACTTCGATCCGGGTGATGCCCGCGTCGATCAGGGCCTCGGCCATGGGGATGGCCTCATCCGGGGTGATGCCGCGCAGGATGGCGATGAGCTCTCGGGTCATTGGGATGCTTTCAACTGGGCAAAGGCCGCCTTGAGCCCCTGCAGGGTTGCGTCGTCTGCCGGGACGCGGCGACAGGTGGCGGATTGGCTGTTCAGGCCGGCCTCGTAGGCCTTGGCCAGCGCGTCTTCGCCGAGGATCACAACCTCCTGGCCGAGCCAGTAAGGCCGCGCGGCCGCGAGTTCTAGGCCGATCAGCAGCCCCGAGAGGCGCGCGCGGGCGATGTCCGGCGACTGGTCATGCAGGAGCTGCGCGGCGCGGAGCGAGAACAGCTCGGCCCCGATCCCGGCGGGGCGGGACAGCGTGTCCGAGACCGCCTCGGTAAAGGCCGCCTCGTCCCAGCCTTCGCCGATGGAGTGGCGCAGGACGGAGTGCCGCCCGAGCAGAGAAAACAATTCCCCGGTCATGAAGGTGCGGAAGGAGACAACCTCCCTGGCAGAAATATGCGCCCATTTGCAATGGGTTCCGGGCAGGCAGAGCACACCGTCAAAGCCCGGCTCGGCGGCGAGAAAACCACCGATCTGCGTCTCCTCCCCGCGCATGACATCAGCGGGCTGTGCCTGGCTCAGCCCGGGCAGGATGGATACGGAAAGCCGAGGATCGCGGGTCGGGGCGCGGGTCGCGCGGTCGATGCCGGGAACGGTGCAGGGCACGGCGGCGTAGGGGGCCTCGATCCAGCCCTGCCGCGCGCCGGCCATGCCGCAGATCACCACCGGCGTCTCGCCCTCGGGCAGCGCGTCCCCAAGGAGGTCCAGCAGCACGGGTTCGTATTGGTCGGGCGTCAGGCTTCCCATGCCCTTGGGAGAGGTGCGGCGCTCCAGAATGGCGCCGTCCGCAGCCATGAGCCAAACCCGCAGATGTGTGGTGCCCCAATCGGCGGCAACCCAGCAAAGCCCGTTCTGCGACATGGTATATTGACTCCGTCCCTCGCCCTGCGGCGGTATCCGCAGTTTGTGGCGACTTCATCGCATCAAGCTTTTGCGGGGTCAATCGTGAGGCCTGACCAAAGGGCAGCCCGGTGCGATTTTAGCATGTCTTTCAGACTTTGCAGGTAGAGCCTGTAGCGGAATTACGAGAGACCAGTGATGATCGATGACGGCGTCCTTTCGGCGTTCACACAGTTGTTCGAGAGTGCGGGCAGTCCAGCGTGGATCGCCAGCGCCGATGGCGAGACGCTTGTCGCCAATGCTGCGTTTGCCCGGCGTCATGGGCTCGACTCTGCCCCATGCCGCAGCTTCGATGCCCGACTGCTGCTGAGCGTGTCCGAACAGGACGCGTTGAAGCGCATCGCCGCCGCGCTTCAGGGGGCGGCGTCGGACCGCGCGGCACCCCATGTCGCGCTCGGGGGATGCGCGCAGCGCTACAGCGTGACGACCATCAGATCGAACGAACAAGGCACCGTTTTCCTGCTTGGTCAGGTTTCGGCGCGGGTGCCGGTGCGCGAGAGCCCCACCGGCGAAGAGGCCATCGTGCAGGAGCGCCGCAGCCATGCCCGCCTGCGCATGCTGGTCGATAGCGCGCCCGGCGCACTCTTCGAGTTCCGCGAAAACGCGGATGGAACCAAGTCGCTCCCGTATTTCAGTGACAAATTCCCGCGCATCATTGGCGTTGATGCCGCAAAACTTCGGGAAGACAGCGACCTATCGCTGGAAACGCTCCAGCCCGAGGATGCGGAACAGGTGCAGTGGCTGTTCGCGGAATCGAGACGCACCATGCAGGATCTGCACGGGCAGTTCCGGATCGACCATCCGCAACATGGCGAACGGTGGCTGATGTGTTCGGCCATTCCCGTTCCCGAACGGGACGGATCAATCACATGGTTCGGAAATATTCTCGACGTAACCGAACGTGTGCTGACGCGGGCGGCGGCGGATGCAACGGGGGTTGCGCTGGAGGAGGCGCACAAGCGTCTGACCACGATCGCAGACAATGCACCCGCGGGGATTTTCGAATTGTATCGCGACGCGGCGGGCAATGCCTCCTTGCGGTATTGCAGCGCCCGGATGCGTGCCCTCTTCGGCTTTGACGGCGCCGTTCCGGATACGTTTTTCCTCAAGATGCGAGCACAAATGCGGCCGCGGGATTTTACGAAACTGCACAGTTCCATGGAGCGCTCCCGCGCCGGAATGACCCAGTGGAATCATCGCTTTCGCTTTGAACACCCGACACGCGGGGCGCTTTGGCTGTCCGGTTCGGCGACGCCCAATGCCGGTGAGGACGGGTCTGTCACGTGGATCGGAACGATTCATGACGTGACCCTTGATGTAAAACGCGAAGAGGACCTGCGCCGGGCCAAGCGGCTGGCCGAATCGATGCGGGCGCGTAGCGAATGGCAGGTTTTCCACGATCCGCTGACCAATCTCGCCAACCGGCGCTATTTCGACAAGATCCTGGCGCAGAGACGCGCGGCGGCAAAGGCCGCAGACAGCCCGCAAAGCTGTACGCTTGTCCGCGTGGATGGGGACCGGTTCAAATACGTCAACGATACGCTTGGCCACGAGGCCGGGGACGCGGTGTTGCATCATATCGGGCGCATCCTTCTGCGCGCGCTGAACCGGGATGACCTTGCCGCGCGGATCGGCGGCGATGAATTTGCGCTGTTGCTGGCCCCCGGCAGCGGCGAAGCCGAGGCCGAGGCGCTGACGCAACAGATCAAGAGCGCCCTTGAGCAACCGTTTATCTACCAGGGCCGCCGCTGTCAGGTGGAGGCCAGTTTCGGCATCGCGCATATCGCGGATCTGGCACAAGATGGCGAAGATCTTCTCTATTTTGCCGATGCCGCGCTGTTCCGGGCCAAAGAAAAAGGCCGCAACCGCTCCGAGCTCTTTACCCCGGCGCTGAAGGCAGGGATCCTTGAGGATCGCAAGATCGCAGCCGATCTGCAGGGCGCGCTGGATCGGGATGAGTTCGTGCCGTTTTTCCAGCCGCAGATCTGCGCGATCAGCGGAAAACTGCATGGGATCGAGACGCTGCTGCGGTGGCAACACCCGAAACATGGCCTGCTTGCGCCGGACCGGTTCCTGCGCGTCGCGGATCAGCTGCGCATCGTTCCCGATCTTGACGGGATCATGCTGCGCAAGGCCGGGGCACTCCTGAAGGATTGGCGCGCGCAAGGCCTGATCATTCCCAAGATCGCGTTCAATGTCAGTTCCGGTCGAATGCGCGACCCGGAGATCCTCGACGCTGCCGAGGCGATCCTGTCCTGTGGGACCAAGGTGGCTTTCGAGCTTCTTGAATCAATTCTCGTGGAGGAAGAGGGGGACATCTTCCGCTTCCACCTCGATCAGCTGCGCGAAGCGGGGATCGAAATCGAGATCGACGATTTTGGATCGGGTCATGCATCGGTAATCGCACTGATGGCGATTTCACCAAACGCGCTCAAGATTGACAGGCGGCTGATCCAGCCGGTGGATGTCGGCGACCGCCATCACAGGCTGGTTCACGCCATCGTCGAAATCGCGGAAAGCTTTGGAATCTATACCATCGCGGAGGGGGTCGAGACCGAGGATCAGGCGACGCTCCTGCGAGATCTGGGATGCGATGTGCTGCAGGGCTATCACTTTTCCCGGCCGGTGAGCGCCGATAATCTTGTCTGTTACATCAACGGGCTGACCAAAAAGGCGGCGAGAGACGGCACGGGATGACCCCCCGTGCCGTGGGTGATCAGTAGTCGCGCTCGAAGAACACGCCGATGCCGGTTGTGCCATCCGACCCCACCTGCCCGCGCAGCGTCGTGCTGTCGGTCAGGTCGAGATTGAGATTGATCGAAGTCTGGCCGCTGCTGTCGATTTCGACATTGGTATAGGCGTTTTCACTAATGTACTTGCCTGCGCGCACGGTCGCGCCACCGTCGCCATCGGTCGAGACGTCAAGATCGTCGAAGCCGGTATTCTGGCGCAGCTTCTCGATAATGCCGACGCCCCCCTTGCCCGCCAGGGTCGCGACGGCAGAGGCCAGTTGCACCGCCTGCAACGCGGAAATCGAGCTGATCCCCTTGCCAAACAGCAGCCGCGCCAGCACTTCGTCTTCGGGCAGGGACGGATCGGACGTGAACTTGATATCCGGCGAGTCCGCCGGGCCTTCGATGGTGACGAAAACCGTTGTATCTTCGGCGGTTGTCTTGGCCACGAGGCGCAGGGTCGGCAACAGATCGCCCTGCAGACGGGCCGAGCCCTCTTCGAGCGTCAGGCGTTTTCCAAGGATATCGAGACGACCACGGATCAGGTCAAAGCGCCCCTGCGGGATCACGTCGGCGGTGGTGCCGGTGACGCGCAGCGTGCCGCCGAGTTCGGCATCGAGTCCGCGCCCGCGCACGAAGATCTGGTTGAGGGCGTTGATTGTCACGTCGAGCGTGATGGCAGAGCTGCCGCCGCCACCGCCCGACCCGGCGCCCGTGACGTCCAGAAGCCCGGCATAGCTGCGGGTCTGGCGCACTGCGGCGGGTTCGTTGACATGACGGATATCCGGCACATCGCCGTAGGAGCCGATGCCGGTGTTCGGAACGCGCAACTCCGTTTCGCCAAGATCAAGCCGTCCGGTGAGGGCGAGACCGGACGGGGCGGTGCCGCTGAGGCGAAGCTGACCATTGGCGCGCGTTTCGTAGAGCTGCGGATCGGTGACACGCAGGTCGTTAAGCTCGATCACCGCTTCGGTCACCATCGGAGCAGCAAGACGCACGCGCCCCTGCAGACCAACTCCGCCGCCGGTGTCGAGATTACCGGAGGCGTCGAACTGGGCGGAGCCGCCCGAGAGCGACACCGTGGCGTCGATCCCGGTGAGCGCATTGCGCAGGCTCGGGATCGCAAAGCGAGTGCCGGATGTGGTGATCTGACCGCTGAGCGAAGACAACGCCAGAGGGCCGTTCAGCCGCAGATCGAACCTTGCGAGTCCCTGAACCGAATTCGGGCTGAGGCGGTTGTTCGCCAAGGCGAGTGGCAGGGTGCCGGTGGCCTCGATATTCGCCGTGCTGACATCCTGAGCGACCGTTCCGGAAATCGTGGCGGTAACACCGCCGGCGCCGCTGGCGTTTGTGTCGATCACCCATTGGCTGCCGTTTTGCCGCGCGGTGCCGCGCACACTCGCCGGGCCAGCAAGTTCAGGGGCAATCCAGGCCAAGGAGCCGATGGACGAGTCAAAGCGCACGCTCGGCTCGCCGCCCTTTGGCAGAGTGATGTCGGCGTTCACGGCAATTGCACGAGGCGCGGCGCCGTCGATGGTGACAGTCAGCCCACTGGCGCTTTGCACGGCACGGCCGGAGACCGTGGCGGGGCCCGAAAGATCAGGAACGAAACGGCCGAGATTGGCCAGACGGGCGTTGAAATCGAGCGTGCCGTCGCTGTCCCGCAGTTCGCCCGAGCCGCTGGCCGTGATGCCGGTGGCCGTCAGGTTGCCTTGACGCAGGGTAATCACGCCGTCCTCGCGTTTGGCCGAGACGTCAAGCCGCGACGGCCCCATGAAGAGCGCATCCGCATCCGGGATACCCACGCGCAGATCCTCCCCCTCACCGACCACTGTCAGATCGAAGGTGGAGGCGTCAAAGCGGGCGTTGCCGTTCACAGAAGCGTCGAGGCTGCCGCCGAGGTCGCGCCCGGCCAGCGCCGAGAGGGCGCCAAGATTGTCGATCCGCGCCCGCACCGCCCCGTCGAACCCGGCATTATCGCCGGTCGGGATGATGGTGCCGGATGCGTTGAGGCTGGCGCCTGTTGCCGTCAGCTCGGCCTGATCGAGCGTGATCACATCGCCATCGCGCGCGGCAGAGACCGCAAGGCGGGAGGCCCCGGTGAGCAGCCTGTCCGCGTCCGGCATGCCGGTCCGCAGATTTTGGCCGTTGGCGAGCAGGTCGAGATCGAATTGCGAGGCATCAAGCAGAGCGAAGCCGTTGACGCGGGCGTCCAGGCTGCCGCCCAGATCGCGCCCGGCAAGCGCGGAGAGCACGCCAAGATCGTCAAGCTGTGCCTCGACGATGCCATCGAAGCCGGGGCTGTCGGCGTAGGGCGTGATCAGGCCGGTGATCGTGGCCTTTGCGCCCTTGCCGTCGATTTCGGCGCGGCGGATGCGGATGCCCTCATCATCGCGCAAGGCAGAGATATCGAGCGCGGTTGCCTCAGACAGAATGTCATCGACGCCGTCGATGCCCACGGCGAGGCCCTGCCCCGTGGCCGTCAGTTCGGCATCGAAGCGGGTGCCGTCTATCCGGGCCATGCCATCAAGATTGGCATTCAGATCGCCGGCAAGGCGGCGCCCGGCCAGTTCGGAAAGCCGCGAGAGGTCCTGAAAGGACAGCGCCGCGAGGCCGTCGAAACGCTGCGTTTCCTCGACGGATTTCAGCGTTCCATTGGCTTGCAGCGACACGCCGTTCGCGCGCACGTCGGCCTGCCGGATGGTCAGGCCGTCTTGATCACGCAAAGCGGAGAGGAGGATGCTGCTCTGGCCGCGCAGGATGTCGTCCACGCCGGTCATGCCCGCCGAGAGATTATTGCCATCCACGGTGATTTCGAT
The DNA here is from genome assembly GCF_048553275.1 of Pacificoceanicola niger. Lineage (NCBI taxonomy): Bacteria > Pseudomonadati > Pseudomonadota > Alphaproteobacteria > Rhodobacterales > Roseobacteraceae > Pacificoceanicola > Pacificoceanicola niger. Next base: position 4,763 of record NZ_JBLZMW010000014.1, on the reverse strand, counting down.
GTCGAAGCCGCCGCTGAGCGGCGCGGCCTGCCCATCGAGCTCTGCCGTGATCGCGCCGCCAAGTTCCTGTCCGGCGAGTTGCGACAGACGGCCGAGGGAGTCGAGCGTTGCGCTCAACGCGCCGCTGACGACCGGTTCGGTGCCCGAGGTGTCCAGCGCGCCCGAGCCGCTGAGCGATAGACCCTCTGCGCGCAGGGATAGATCGTCGAACGAAACCGGCGCGCCGCTTTGCCATGCAATGTCCGCGCCGAAATCGGCGGTGCGGCCCAAAGCTTGCTGCAAGGCGGGATCGGACAGAGCAATTCCATCCGCCTCGGCATCGATGCGCGCGGTGACGCGGGGGCTTGCCCCCTCCGCGATCACGCCGCCCGCCCTTAGCGTCATGGTATCGAGTTTCAGATCATCGCGCATAAGCCCGCTAAGATCGCCTTCGAGCGTCCAGGATTGGCCCTGGCTTGCATCGAAGCTGGCGTTGAGAAGCGCCATTTGCAGCCTTGTCTCGGGGCCCGACATGGGCAGCAGGACCGGCGCGCCCGAGCCATCGCGCAGCACGGCGTCGAGGCGGAACCGCTCTGGCAGGCCATCGGCGCCGATTGCGAAACTGCCGTTAAGATTGAGCGCGGCCGCGGTGGCGGACAGCTCGTCCATTTCGATGCGGCCATCGGGATAAAGGTTGATGCGGCTTTTTACACCCACGTCCGGGCCAAAAAACGCCTGATATTGCGGGACGAACAACGGCGCGAGATCGCCCGTCAGGTCCACGCGGATCACACGCGGATCGCCGTCCGCGCCGGTTGCAGCGGCGGTGCCGATCTGACCGGAGAGCCGCTCTTCGCCATCGCTGAGCAGGACGACATCCGCGGCGAAATCGTCGATCGCCCCCTCGCCCTTGGCGGTCAGTTCCAGCGCGGGCGCACCGGGCAGGCCGATCTGCGTGGCGATGATGCCGCCCTCGGCCTCGGCGACCGTGACGTCGACGGCCAGCACCTCGGAACTGTTTGAATAGCTGACCGCAATGTCGAATTCGCCTGTCGGCCCGTCGAGACGCGTAACGTCGAGATTTGCTGCACCTTCGCCGTCGGCCAACCGCATGTCGCCTGCGATCGACGCCGTAAGGGCAACGCCCGCGACAGGTGCGCCAAGCTCCACCCGTGCGGCGTCAACCTTTTCGATGTTGATGCTGACCGGCAGGTCGGGCAGCGCGAAGGGCGTCGCCTCCGGGCTCGCCGCTGTGCCTTCGGACACGGGCAGGCGAGGCAGGCGGATGACCTCTGCCGAGAGTTCGTTGATCTCGATCCGGCCGAGCAGCACCGCAGAGCGGTTCCAATCCAGAACCGCACCGGTCAGTTCGAGCCACACGCCCTGATCATCGGAAATGGCCAGCCGCTCCATGGTCGCGCGGCTGCTGAGCGCGCCGCTGAACCCTTCGACAGTGACCTGGCGGCCCGCGCCCGAGAGGGTCTCTTCGATGAAGCGGGTCAGCCGGTCTTTGTCTTCTTCGGGCGCACTCTGCGCAATGGCGGTAACAGTTTGAAAGAGAATGAAAAATGCGGCAACATACCAGCGCATCAGAAGGCCTGTCCAATTCCGAGATAGAGTTGTACGCCGTTTCCGTCTCCGGTCAGCGGCGTGGCGACATCGAGCCGAATGGGCCCAAGACCGGTCTGGTAGCGCAGACCGAGACCGGCCCCGCTGTGCCAGCCACCGGTGTCGTCGATGAAACTGTTGGCACCGATGTAGCCCGCATCGTAGAAGGCGACCCCGCCAAGACTGTCGGTAAAGCGTGCGCGGAGTTCACCGGACACGCCGATGAACGACCGTCCGCCGGTTTCATCGTTGCCCGAGGTGATGCCAAGCGATTGGTAGCCGTGCCCGCGTACCGTTCCACTGCCGCCCGAATAAAACAGCAGGTCCGGGGGCGTGTCTGCGATCGAAGAGCCCATCACGGATCCCAGTTGCAGACGCCCGGCCAAAACGACGCCTTGCTGTTCGCCAAAGGCCCGATAGGCCCGGCCATCGGCATAGATGCGCCCGCCTGATGCGCTGCCGCCGAACCCGGCATAAGGCATGGCTTCAAACCGCAGGTAGGTGCCGGTTTTCGGATCAAGCGTGCTGTCGCGGCGGTCCCAGGTCAGGGACATCGGAAGGACGAGATGCGAAAAGGTCCGTTTGCCCAGATCATCCTCGACGTCGGAATAGCGATAGCCAACCGCCACTTCTGTTGTCAGCTGACGCGACACCTGGCGGGTAAAGCCGACCGTGACGCTGGCCTGCTGGGAGAAATACGTCGGCTCGGAGAGCTGTTCGAGTTCAGCGCGAATGAACAGATCCGTTTCCGGCGTGATGGTTGCCGGGCGGGCGAGGCTGACTGCGAGTTTGTAATCAAGCGAGTCCGTGTTGCCGCTGATCCCGGATACCTCGCCCTCGACACGGAAACGCTCTGCCCCGCCAAGAAAATTGCGATGCAGCCAGAAGGTCGACAAGGTCAGCCCTTCGGAGGATTCAAGCTCGGCGCCAAAACCGAAGCGGCGCGGTTTGGCATCGGTGACCGCGAGGGCGATATCCATTGAATTGTTTGCATCCAGGGTGTCGCCTTCCCGCAGCGTTACGGAGCTGAAGGTCCCGGTGCGGCGCAGCCGCGTGGCGGCATCTTCGAGGATCTCGGCGTCAAACACCTCGCCCTTCGGAATTCCGGCGATTTCACGGATACGCTTTTCCCGAACCACGCTCTCGCCGCTGACCACTGTCCGCCCAAAGCGCACAAGTGGCCCCGGCGTAATCCGGAGCAGCACGTCCAATTTGGCGGTCTCGTGGTTTGCGGTGATCTGCTGATCGGTCACATTCGCCTTGGCGTGCCCCACCGCGCGCCAGCCCTCCACGCCCGCAGAGGCTGCCTCGCGAATGGTCGCGGTTCCGGCAGCCTTGCCCTTGGTAAATTGCTCCGGGATCTCAGTACCGGGCGCCAGCGGTTTGACCTCTGCCCGCCCGAATTCGAAACGCTGTCCGGGGTCAACATCAATCCGGACGCGCTGCACCGGCGGCAGTTTTGTCAGGGGGGGCAAATTTGCGGCCTCGCGCCCATCAATGGAAATCCGGACGACCGGCCCGAAGTATCCGGCGTCATACAAAGCGCCGAGCAGTCGGCCATAATCCGCCTGCGCCGCGGCGAGTATGTCCTGCGGATTGCTCGTTCCATCGTCGGCCGCCGTCAGAACCAAGGAGGCCTGCTGCATCAGCCCTTCGATCCGATCGTCTCCGCCAACAACGCGAAGCTTGCCCTCAAAAGCGATAGCCGCACTCGCCGTGAGGGAAAAGACAAGCGTTGTCAAAATTTTAGAAAATAGTCCTGCGCGTTTCCGTCGTATCATAGGCTCAGCTCGAAGGGATCCACCCCGGTTGTTCCGGTCTTGGGACCCGTGTGTACGTTACCTGTCATACTGGCGCATGACGAGAAAAGGACAAGGGCGGCAACGCAAGTTAATGGGGCATCCTGTCTCTGGTGCGCCCTGGTCGGGAAATAATGCGCTTTTGAATCACTTTATCAAACAAATGTAATCCGGGCGAGAGGATGTCACCGCGGCTCCAGGACGGATGGATCGCGTTGACCTGCTCTCCTGAAAGGTCTTGTGTGTGAGAATTCGCCACGGCGTTTGACGTGAGAGCCGTTTCCTGTTCCCGATCGAGGTAGAGCCCGTCCCAACGAAGGAGACGGACGGCATGAAGAGATCCCGCTTTACGGAGGAGCAGAACATTGCAATCCTGAAAAAGCCGAAGAGCGGTGAGGTGGCAGCGGATGTATGTCCCAAGCAAGGGATCAGTTCGGCGACGTTCTACAATTGGAAGGCCAAGTTCGGGGGCTGGAGATGTCGGACGCCCGACGGCTCAAGGCGCTCGAAGATGAGAACGCGAAGCTGAAGAAGCTGCTGGCCGAGCAGATGCTGGAATGAGCCATGTCATTTCCCTGGCCCATCGCGCCGGTTGTCGCCGGTCTTTCGGAGATGGGTGGCCTTCGGTTCCTGATGTGGAACGTTGCCGGGGTACGGCCTACGCGATCGCCGTGGTCAGCGTCGGCTACTTGTTCTGCGCGACCTTCACAGTCATCGGGCCGACGACCACGCGCATCGGCCTCTTCCCGGGCGCTGTCGTCGTCGTACTTGCGCCTCTTTGGTTCCTGATCTCGCGGCTCCGGCGGGGATAGCCGCGGTCTGCGTTCTGCGTTTGGTCGGGACGGCGATCCGGGACAATGCAGAAAGCCGCGCCGTTGTCGCGCGCCACCCAAAGCTGTTTCGATTTCTTGCCTCCCGAGTGTCGCTGACAACGTTCCGGTCTCTGCCGTAGCCCTTTGCCTTGTCATCGTTGACGCCACCCAGGCATTCTGTCGAACGCCCTCTGTTTCAGGCCGCGCCAGCAAAGATCTTCGAGGGTGGATCAAGACGGTGGTGGTGAACTGGGACGCAGAGGCGAAGGTTCACCAGCTTGAGCTGCGCGGCAAGTTGTTGGAGAGTAAGCGTCCGGCGTCGCTGCACTGCCTCGCGTAGCGGGTGATCGATAGTGTCCACCATGGGATAGTGGACACCATGGGGCCTTTATGGCGCGTCGGACGAAGCGGCTTTGGACGGACGAGGAGAAGCGGTCGATCTGTTTGCAGACGACGGCACTTGGCGTGTCGGTTGCGCGGGTGGCGCAGGGTAATCCCCCCCGATTTTAAGGGGCTGCAAACGTAGAATTTTCTCGGCAAGATGAACGAGGAGATTTCGAATGAA